>NZ_CAMLIX010000061.1 GCF_946479975.1 uncultured Flavobacterium sp. | reverse complement strand
TAGAAGTTAATGTATTTCCAGCCAGACTTAAAGAATTTGTTGTTCCCGCTGTAATCGCTGGGGTTAAGTCTAAGGGGGTGCTGGCAACGCCGTTTATTGTTGTTGTTAAGTTTGCTCCAGTTAAGGTAGTTTCATTACTGTTAATAATATTGACATCAGCTCCTGTAATCCCATTTACGGTTGTAGAAAGATTATTTGCTGTCGAAGTATTTGAAACTGTTGTTGCAGTTGCTATCGCAGCAGGAGTCAGTAAACCACCGCCGTCGGTGCCTACAGTCAAAAGATTTCCTGGGTTTGCACTTATCACTTGAGAAAAGACTGCTACTCCTGTTTCATTATTATAGGTAATTCTCCCCGTTGTCAAGTCTTGAGATTGGGTTGTAATTGTTTCCTTAATTTCAACTGGAGCGTTGCCAGTTTCATTTGTATAAGTCGCAATCGTATTTCCAGTTGTTACTACAGGTGTTATCGTTGTTACGGTTTCTGCATCACCAACTAAATCGACCAGATTTATCACTGTTGGTGTCCCGCTTTCTCCATTATAGGTAAGTGTTTTGGCTGTAGCATCGTAAACCAAGGTAGTTTTAGTTTCTGCATTTCCAACCAAATCTAATAAATTTATTGTGGTAGGTACAGCATCTTCATCTGTGTAGGTAAGGGTGCTTGCTGCCGAATTGTAGACTAAACTCGTTAACGTTTCATTTGTTTTGATGATGTTGGTTAATTCGTTTATAAATGCACTATTATTAACAATTGTAGACGCATTAGAAATAACATCTCCCACAACATCAATATTCGATCCTGTGTTATTTTCATTAGTGTAGGTATAAATACCATTATTTGATGGATCTTTTACCAATGTCGTTATAGTTTCATTCGCTTTTACAATCGTACTAATATCAATAACCTGCGTCGTGCCAGATGCATCGGTATATGAAAATTGATTTGTTGTAGAATCAAAGGTTACATTTCCTTCCGTTTTCTTCACAATGTCCTCAATAATCGTGGTCACAGCAGGATCATTTACAATAGTAGCAAAATTAGTGGTAACATCTCCCACAACATCAATATTCACGGGAGTTCCGGCTTCATTTGTGTACGTATAAGAACCTGATCCATTGTTTACAAGAGTTGTAATAGTTTCATTCGCTTTTACAATCGTACTAATATCAATAACCTGAGTCGTGCCAGATGCATCGGTGTATGAAAATTGATTTGTTGTAGAATCAAACGTCACGTTTCCTTCTGTTTTATTTACAATGTTCTCAATAATTGTGGTAACCGCAGGATCATTTACAATAGTAGCAAAGTTAGTGGTAACATCTCCCACAACATTAATATTCACGGGGGTCCCTGTTTCATTTGTGTACGTATAAGAACCCGCTCCATTGTTTACAAGATTGGTAACAGTTTCATTTGCTTTTACAATTGCAGTAATGTCAATTACCTGTGTATTGCCTGCAGTATCTATATAGGAAAACTGCTGTGAAGTCGGATCAAAAATAACTGTTCCGGGACTTACGGCAGTTTCGCTAGATATTACAATTCTGTTCCATTTATTATCATACCAATAGTAGTATCCAGGTTTAATATCTGCTGCAGTAAAGGTGTTAAAAACCAAAAGACTATTTATATTCCCGCTTGTAATTGTAGTGGCATCGGTAGAACTTGTTAACTTGATTTGCGGAATTAATACTCCTTTATTAGCGGCAACAATTTCCAATTGAGAGGAAGGGTTTGGAAGCGGCGTTCCAATACCAACTTGAGAGTATATTGTATAACTTCCCAAAAAAATAACTACAGATAGTAATGTATTCTTCATAAGAGTGACTTATTAGAGTTATTAATTATTTAACTGACAACGAATAAATAATAAGGCATAGATGCAGTGCGAGATGTTTAAAGAAATAACATCTTAAACTTAACTTAGGGCTTGAAGTACAAAACAAAATAAAGGGCTTTTAGAAAACCGAGTAATAGGTAACTGAAAAAATCAGTTAGGGGCTTGTAATTATTTTTTTTAAAGGAAATAAAGTTTAAAAAAAATAGTCTGTAAATATAATAAAAAAATATATAAAATATTGATAATCAATTAATTAAAATTTTTAATTTTTTGAATTCAATGTAATAATGTATCTAGAAAAACTTATAATCCAGTAATAATAAACTCACTTCTGCGGTTGGCACGATGCTCTTCTTCAGAACATTCTACGCCATCTGAGCATGAATTTATAAGCTGGCTTTCGCCAAAACCTCTGCCAGATAAACGGGCTTTGGCTATTCCGTTCTGAATAAGCCACTGAATTGTTGATTGAGAGCGCTGATTAGACAGATTTTCATTGTACTCGTTAGAACCTCTGCTGTCTGTATGAGCTCTGATTTCTAATTTCATTTTTGGATTCTCTTTCAAAACATCTAATATTTTTTCTAAATCTAATGCCGATTCTGTACTAATATTCGATTTATCAACATCAAAATAGATTAGTTTTATTTTGAAACACTTTCCTAAATTATCTCCAACAGCAACTCTGCAAACTGATTTTTCTAAAGCTATTGGCGGAATGATGTTACTAGATGTCCCGTCAGTTTTAACGTTTATTTCTTGGGTAGCATATTCAGGTTTTTCTACCCTTACGTTATAACTTTTATCACATTCTACTGCAAAACTGTATTCGCCATTAGCATCCGTAATTGTTGAATTTTTTATGTTTTGATTTTCATACAAGGTCACTTTTGTTCCCGGCAGAAAAGTGTTGTTTTCTGTATCTGTAATTACTCCTTTTAATTCTTTGGAACAGTTTAATCGTCTGTTTTCTTTGAATTTATAAATATCATCGGAGCCGTGACCTCCATTTTTATTTGAACTAAAAAAGCCTCGTCGGGATACCGGATCGATAATGTAGGCAAAGTCATCTTGAGGTGAATTAACATCATTTCCAATATTTTGAATATTAGATATTAATCCATCATTTTGAATTTGTCCCACAAAAACGTCTAATCCCCCAAGTCCCGGATGTCCGTCAGAGGCAAAATATAGTTCATTTTCACTGGTCACAAAAGGAAATGTCTCTTTTCCTTCTGTATTAATTTCTTTTCCCAAATTCTGCGGAGTTCCAAAACTTCCATTAGAATTTATTTGTACTTTATAGATATCAGATTGTCCAAACGTTCCAGGGCTATCAGATGAAAAATATAACGTTTTTTCATCGGGACTCAAACACGGATGCGCAGTACTAAATTGGTCACTATTAAACGGAAGTTCGGTAATATTCGTCCATTTATCATTTTCCTGGCTGGCGCGATAAATTTTGGTCAAAATAATTTGATCGCTATTTTTGCCTTTTTTTCCATTCAAAAAATTATTTCTGCAGAAATAAACTGTTTTACCATCCTTTGTAAATACAGGAGAAGATTCGTGAAATCGTGTATTTATTTTGGGTTTAATTTTATTTGCTGCTGAGGTAAGATTGTTTTCAGAATCTATTTCGGCTTCATAAATGTTGCTAAAATAGGCGTCATTCCACTTGTGAATTCGCTTAGCAAAGTTTCCAGTATCTCTGGCCGATGCAAAATAGATTTTATTTTTATAAACGAAACTTCCATAATCAGAATAAGGCGAATTTATTCCTGCATCTTCAATCGTGTAACGACCAGAGTTGGCTTTAATCTGATTCCGATAATTGCTGTTTTCTTTATAAAGTTCTCCTCTTGAATCCTTATTATTTACAGCATAAAAATCCTTCATGACTTTATCTGCCTTATCATTTTGACCTGTTGATTTTAGTGACTGCGCATAACGGTAATAATATGCTGTTTCTGGAGTTGAAGTTGTTTTAAAGAGTTCTTCATACCATTTAGCCGCTTTTTCAAATTCAGAATTAAAATAATACGAATCAGCCAGCTTTTTGTAAAGTTCTTCAGATTTGTATCCTTTTTCAGCCAGTCTTTCATACGTTTTTATGGCATCAACATAGGCATAACTTTGATATTGTTTTGTACCCAAATCAATTTGTGATTGCTGTGCAACGATGCAGGCTGAATTTAGAATAATAAGAAAAAGAAAAGTATAATTTTTCATAAACTTAAATTTTAGAAGAAACGGGGAGTCGTTATTTTATTATATTTCTTAATGAATTCGTAACGCAGAAATATCTCATGTGAGCCAGAATTATAATTATTTAAATTTGAAGTTTCACGATCGTAACCGTAACCCAAATATAATCCGTCAGTTATTTGAAATCCTGCCATTGCGCTCAAAGATGCGCTCCATCTGTAAGCAACGCCAAGAGTAAATCTTTCAATAAACATGAAATTGGCAGAAATATCAACTTGAAGTGGTGCGCCGTCAACCATTTTTCCTAACACTGCAGGTTTAAATTTGACTGTCTGATATTTGTCAAGATCAAAGACATAACCTGCCATTAAATAATAATTGATTTTATCCTTATAAATAGCAACATCATTATCATCATACCGATTTGTCTCGATAAAATTTGGAACCGAAAGCCCGATATAAGCCTTGTTGGAATGCCAATATACTCCAGCGCCTACATTTGGCGAAAATTTATTCTTTAAATCCTGAAATAGAGGATCGTCCTGATTTTCCGGATTTAATTTTGCGATATCCAAATTAAATAGGTTTGCCGTGCCTTTGATTCCAAACGAAAGTTTAAAATCTGCTGAAGTTTGAATACTATAAGATAGATCTACAGATAGATTATTCTCATTTGTTGGTCCAATTTTATCGTTGACCAGCGATATACCTAATCCTAATTTGCTGTTATTAATAGGAGTATTGGCAGAAAAAGCACTCGTAACAGGCGCTCCGTCAAGCCCAACCCATTGCGTTCTATATAGTCCAAAAATGCTTAATGCTCCTCTTGATCCAGCATAAGCAGGATTTATATTTATCGTATTATACATATATTGTGTATACTGTGCATCTTGCTGTGAGTAGCAAGTTGCTGCTGCCAATAGTATAATCAAAGAAAATAGTTTTGTTATCATATTTTTTCTGCGAATTAAATTATTGAGTGGCTTACTATATCTGGTGTAATTTATTGTAGGCTGGAAAATGTGCCAAAAAAAATTGGCATTGAAGTACAGAAAGAGAATTCATCGAAGTTCTAAAAATAGAATTCAAGGAGTAAAATCAATTTCGTTTATCGGAGTATAAGAGGCTGTAGATAAAAAAGAGTAGGTGTGTATATTATTGTAAGAAAACAAAGAATATAAATGAATAGATATTAGGGCTTTGGGTAGATAATAGAAAAGTTGTTTTTGAAAAACTTTTCATTTAAAGTGTTAAAGGTAAGTGATTTATATTGATGTTTTAAATTTTTAACACAAAAAAAGTATTATTGAAATTTTTGGATTTTAAATGTTAATATGTAGGAATAAAAAAGAGATGAAATTTTAGGTTCAAAAAATTTAAACTTAAATTAAAGGAAAGCAACAAGAATCGAGGGAAACAGCGCATATCATAATTAATAAAATTCAATCAAAATGAACAAAAATTAGCTTTTGGCAAAATCAGAAAATTAATAAAGATGACTAGAAGTAAATACGTGCTTTTTTAAAATTCAAAGGTTTATAAATTTAATTTTGAAAATAATTCATCGCATTTAAGTTTAAAAATAGCTTAAAAGCAATTCATATTATAATGAAGATTAGATTTTGGAAGACATTAAAATAAAATATATTAATCAATTTCAGTAAAAAAATAGGAAATATATTTTTAATTTACTCCTTTTTTTTACAAACTACCTATGAAAATTACGAATAGTATTAATAAAATAAAAATATATAATTTTGAAATTATAAATTAAATTTATGTAGCATTTGTATACTCGATGTTCTAAATTTGCCGATGTGAAGTGTAATCGTTAACGAATTTTTATTTATTAGAATAATGGAGATTTTTTAGTAATCTCTAATAGAAGTTTTTGATCAACAACATTTTAAAATTATTATAAAGAACCCCCAATTCTTTAAACCTACTATTAAAATGAAGATGAAAAAGCTAAGTATATGTAAAATTAGCTTTTATTATCTACCGAATTTTTAAACTGATTAATTGATTTCGAAAGTAAACAGCAAATGCTGTGATGCTTGTTTTTCTAATATGTATATGCGCTTAAAATTTATTATCCTCCTTTTTATATTAGTTTCTAGTACATCAAGTTATTCCCAGAATTCCAAATATGATGCACTATTTGATGAAACTTCTAAAGTACTGCTGAGTTCAAACCCGGAAAAAGCATTACGAAACACCACTTATCTTTACGAAATTTCAAGTAATAATGCAGAGCGCATAAAGGCATCTATGTTAAGAGCCACTCTTTTGCGTCAGCACGGAATGCGCAACGAAGCCGTAACAGCTTTAAAACGAGCAGATAGTTTAGCGGTTATCGATAAAAATTATAATCTTCAGGCAAGAATTAACGGTTTCCTTTCTACTATTTATCGCGAGTACGATATTTACAGTCTCGGAAAAGTTTATTTGCAGAAAGCAATTGCGGCTAGTGAAAAAATTGAGGATAAGAATGAAATGTATAAATTTCAAGGAAACCTGTCTCAGGAAAAAGCCTACTACGAAATGTACTCTTCAAATTATCTAGAGGCAATTAAAGGTCTTAAAGCGGGAAAAGAATCATTTAAAATGTGCGATTCCAGCATTGACAAGAATTTTCATCTTGCTGTAAATGATGAGCTTATTGCTAAAAATTATCTTTCATTAAAGAAAATAGATTTGGCATTACTGTATTATCAAATTGCGGAGAAAGAACTTTCAGAATCAGAATCAGCAAACAGTCCGCTGAAAGGTTTCATATACAATGGTTTTGGGAATGTATATGCCAATACTGTAGATCATAAAAAGGCTCTATTATATTACCAGAAAGCAGAAGAGATTGCAAATACCTCAAATTTCTTTACACTAAAACAAGAGCTGTATAGTTCATTAATGCAATTTTATAAAAAAACAGATTATAAAAAGTACATTAAATATAATGAGCTGAATTTGAAGCTGAAAAAGGACGAAGAGGACAGTCGTAAAATTAGTGCCGATGAATTAATTAAAACTTTAAAAGAGGAGCAGATCGTTAATGAATCTAAGTACGAAAATATCAAGGTGATTGCTATAATATGCTTTATTATTCTGATTACAATAGCGATATATATTTTTAGAAGAAAAAAAGAGCATCCAAAATCTGAACCAATTTCTGTTGATGAGGAACAGCCAAATATCGAAGAAGTAATAAAGGCTAAGCAAGAACCTTCTAAAGAATATATGTCTGAGGCTACGGAAAGTGCGATCTTAGAAAAAATACATAAGCTGGAAGAATCTCATTTTTATCTCGATAAAGATGTTTCTCTAAATCATGTTGCCGCAAAACTTGCTATTAATCAGCGGTATTTGTCGTATGTCATCAACAAAAATAAAGCTAAAGATTTTGCTGGATATATTAATGAGTTACGAATACTATATATAACTGATCGTTTGAAAAACGATAAAAACTTTTTAAAATACAAAATAAGTTTCCTTGCAGATCTTTGTGGGTTTGCTTCTCACAGTAGATTTACAACTACCTTTAAAAAAGTCACAGGTGTTTCGCCTCTGCAATTTATCACAGATCTTCAGGAAGAACGTGATGAAGAAGAAGGAAAAATCTAGACTATTTATTTCGCAATATTACTATTTAAAAAACATCAATTTGAACTTTCAAATTGATGTTTTTTAGTTTAAAATTCTAGGTGATTGTGTGATTATTTCTTTAAGAAAATTTCAAACTATTTAGATTTAGTACAAAATATTAGACTAATTAAGGCTTTCTTTTAAGTAGAAGTTGAATGGTTTGTGAGGAAAAACAGCAGCGTTACTATCATAAAACAATCAAAAATCTTATAGGAATTAGGTTAAGTTATGAGAGCTTAAAATAGATACATGGCATTCTTCTTACTTTTTCATTGAAAACATGTTGTTTGTCGATTTTTAATAAGTTGTTGTCGTTTAGTTACTTATGAATTTAACGATTGCAAAATGCTTTATATCTTACGTAATCGGGCAAGCCTTTGTCAAAATTTACCTTAAGCATTTAATTACTTTCGCCCGGCATTTGTGAATAGTGCTTTAGTAAACAGTACTATTTGAGAAGAACTCTTTCTTTTTACATTCTTCTCACACACTATTAAAAATGCCCGTTTCTTTTTTTTAAAATCATGTTTGAATTTGCAATTTTTTGACATAATCAAGATGAATCAATAAAAATTGAGATAATAAACTTTAGATACACTTTGAAAGAATAGGAGGAAAGAGAGATGATTTTTTCTTTCAAGTAGCTACAGCGTTGAATTTAAATTAAACCGAAATAAAAAAATCTGAATAACACATTTACTCGTTCCATCCTGTTTTTTTGAAAAAAGGATTGAGGAGAATTCTAATGGTTTTTCATGATTTTGAAAATAGTATACGAATTGATCTGCGGTTAAATGATCGTTTCGTTGATAACAAATATTTTGATTATAGGCATAGGAAGTTAGACAACTCCCGATGGCCTAAAATTCAATTTAAGTTTTTTTTATCTGGTTTAAGAATGAATTTGTTAAGGATTTACAAAGAAGATTTAAAAGAAAAACTTTTATAAAAGATTATTATTAAAAGATTATTTATGGAAAAAAACTACTCGTCTAAACACAAAAAATCCCATTTTAATACTTTACTTTCCTGCTTGTTAACGCTGTTTGCTGTTCTTTTTTTTAATGCAACCGCCTACGCACAGGATTGTTCTGTAAATGCTGGAATTCCTAGTACAATTTGTGCAAACAATCCGTTAGTTTTAAATGGTGTTGTAGGAGGTAATATCGTAAGTTACAAGTGGACTCAGGTCGCCGGTCCTTCGGTGGTTATTCAAAATCCAAATAGTGCCGTAACATCTGTTTTAGGTGCTGTTGGTGGTAACACTTACACTTTTCGTTTATCTGGAGTTTGTGCCATAGGAACTGTCTTTCAAGATGTTTCAATTTTGGTAAATCCAATTACAATTTCAAAAGCAGGATCAAACATTCAAGGCTGTCCAGGAACTTACGGACTGTCAGCAAATGCGCCATTAAATCCTGGAGAAACAGGAACATGGGTAAAGAGCGGTGCAGATAATGCAGGTGTTACAATAACAAGTCCAAACTCACCAAATTCAACAATAACACTATCTTCGAGTGCAGCTGGAAGTACGCAGTTGACTTGGACAATTAGTTCTGGATCTTGTACATCATCTTCATCTATAACGGTTACCAATTATGGAGGTGAAGTCATTGCCAATGCAGGTCCTGATCAAACTTTATCAGAATGTTACACGGCAACGCAGTCCACAACTCTAAATGCATCGATAGGAGGAAATGGAACAGGAACGCAACAAGGAACATGGTCATTTGTATCAGGTCCTACTGTACCTACAATTACCAATGGAAATACACGAAATGCAACGGTTTCTAACTTATCTCAGGGATCTTACGTTTTCAGATGGTCGGTTCAAGGACCATGTGCAGTTGGTTCAGACACCGTAACGATAAATGTTCCCGCTGCTACACAAGATGTCACAGTTGCAGGAGGAACAAATACTTCACAATCTTTTTGTGATAGTTCAATAACTTCAACAATATTACAAGGAAATACTCCTTTGTATGCAGGTGAAACAGTGGAATGGACAACAAGCTCAGGAGCAACTATTGTTTCTCCAAACAGTCCAACAACACAAATCACAGGATTAAACTTTGCCACCAATCAAACCTACACTTTTATATATAAAATAAAAGGAAATAGTGCAGTAAATCCGAACTGTGAAACGCAGTCTACCTTTACAGTACGTTATGTTAACAGCCCAACAACTCTTACATTAAACAATGGTGTAAGAACTGTTGTTTTGCCAGTTAACAATACTTCTGGAAGCGTAATAATGAGTTTTACAGGTGGTAATGCCAATCAGGGTATTTTTGTAACTGGTCCGGCTGGGGTAACGCCTTCTACAGGTTTTAGTGGAAGTAATTTTACTTTTTCAGGATTAACAAGACCAGGAACATATACTTTTAGAGTAAGAAGATATACAAATGGTAGTTTTGGAACTGGTTGTTCAGAAGCATTTGCAGACCTTAATGTTGTGGTGTCAAGAAGCCCTGAACCATCAAACGCAGGTACTAGAGTGGCCTTGCTTTGTGGTGTTACAGCAACACAATTATCAGGAAACAATCCAGCGTTGATGGCAACGCCGGGATTATCAGGATATTGGTCTCAGGTAAGCGGTCCTAATACAGCTACTTTTAATAATATAAATAGTTACAACCCTAATGTGAGTGGTTTAGTTCCAGGTGTATATGTCTTTAGATGGAATATTACAGGAGGAACAAACTCAGTTGACACATTTAGTGAAACATCAATTACAGTTTCACAACCGCCAGTTGCAGATGCAGGAACACCAATTGTTACCGTATGTGCTGGTAGTTATTTACTAAATGCTACTCCATTAGTAGAAGGTCAAACAGGGCGATGGACACAAGTTGGAGGTACTCCAGCTGTTACAATTGTCGATCCAACAAGTCCGAAAACGTATGTTAACGGAATGGCAGTAAGCAGTTCATATACTTTTAGATGGACTGTAACAAGTGCGGCATCAAATTGTGCTCCTGCGTCGAGTGATGTTGTGGTAAATACTACAACTACATTTTCGCCATCTCCTGCAGATGCCGGCGCAGACAGATGTTTTCCTTCAGGAACAACTTCAGCGACATTAGCTGCGACTGTTCCTTCATCTGGTACTACGGGAACTTGGACACAGGTTTCTGGACCATCGACGGCTACTTTTGTCAATCCTAACAGTGCAAATAGTAATGTAACAGGATTAACAAATGGTGTTTATCAATTTCAATGGACTACCACATCTGATCCTGGATGTTCTACTTTTTCTGACACTACAAGTATTACGATTGCTGCAGCGCCAACATCTGCTGCTGGAGCAAATCAGGATGTTTGTACTGATGGTTCTGGTAATAGTGTTACGATGAACGCCAATGTCCTTACAGCAGGTTTAGTAGGAACATGGGTTCAGGTTTCGGGAAATAGTTTTTGGACAATTTCTGATGTACACGATCCAAAAGCAGTATTTAGTAATTTGGCACCTGGAAATTACGTTTTTAGCTGGGTAGTTAACAGAGGAACATGTGATACTGCATCAAGTAATGTGAGTTTTAAAGTAAGCTTACCACCAACGACGGCGGTAGTAACCAATTCACCACTATCTGTATGTACTACAACTGCGAATTTAACAGGAAATACAATAACTGCTGGAACAGGAACTTGGTCTGTTGTTTCAGGACCAACTAATCCAACATTTGCTAACGTAAATAGCGGAACAAGTTCAGTATCTGGACTTACAACAGGAACTTATATTTTAAGATGGTCTAGTACAAATGGACCAGCATGTGCGACATCAACTGCAGATTTAACTGTAAATGTAACTGCACCTGCTGATGCCGGTACTGATCAAGTTCTTTGTAATGCAACCGAAATTATTTTACAAGGTACAAAAGGATCTACAGGTACCTGGACGGTTTCTACAGGAACTGGAGCATCTATTACAAGTCTTTCGGCTTATACAGCAAGAGCTACAATTGTACCTGGAAACAATTATATATTTCAATATAGTATAGCAAGTTCTGGAACTTGTGCAGCTACTAATGATACAGTGGCAATTACAAATAGTGCTTTGCCAACAACGCCTAGTGCAGGAGTTGATCAAGATATTTGTTTATCGGCTGGAAATTCGATTACTCTAAATGGTAATGCAATTACTTCTGGAACTGGTACATGGAGCAAAGTAAGCGGACCAACTGGCGGAACAATAGCTTCACCCAATTCAAATACTACAGCAGTTAATGGATTAACAGAAGGATTGTACATTTTTAAATGGACAGCTAGTAATGGAAGCTGTAATAATTTAAGTGATGTTGTTAGAATAAATGCTTATCAGCCTCCAAGCGCTGCAAATGCAGGTTTAGATCAAAATGCTTGTCAATTAGCTACACAGCTTGATGCTCAAGCGCCTACAAGAGGAATCGGAACATGGACATTAACGACAGATCCATCTAATGGAGGAATTGTTATTGATAGTCCAAATAATCCAAAATCTACCTTAACAATTGCCAATCCTTATTTATTGCCAGTAGGAACTTATACTTTTACTTGGACAGTAAGAAATGGGCCAATTTGTGCGGCAAGTACAGATAACGTTAATATTACTTTCACAGGTGCGCCACCAACACCAGCAAATGCAGGTCCTGACCAGAATTTATGTAACGCTACTAGTGCGGTAATGAATGCTAATCCTGTTAATCCAGGAACTGGAACATGGACTCAAGTATCTGGACCAACAACTGCTATTTTTTCAAATAAATTTAGTGCCCAAGCGACCGTATCTGGTTTAGCAAATGGAACTTACGAATTTAAATGGTCAAGTTCTAATGGAGGAGGATGTAATTTAGAAGATACTATGCAGGTAACCATTAATCCTGCAATTGCATCTGTAAATGCTGGTCCAGACCAAACATTAGGAGAATACAGTACAGTAACAATGGCTGCAACAAATCCTGCACCAAATGTAGGTACATGGTCATTTGTATCGGGACCTAATAGTCCGGTTATTTTAGATGTTAATAGTCCAAATACACAAATTGCAGGAACTGTTCCAGGTAAATATGTATTTAAATATACTGTTTCTAATGGTTCTTGTGCCGTAGATTCTGATACTGTAGAAATTACATTAATTGGTCAGACAGATTTAAGTCTGGATAAAACAGTCGATATCATAGCTCCAAGAGTGGGAGATATTGTAACATTTACTGTTGCTGTTAAAAACAACGGAAACCGTACTGGAACTGGAATTGCAGTTAGAGATAATCTGCCGGCTGGTCTTACTTTAGTTACTGGAAGTGTTTCTAATCAAGGTAATTTTAATGCTGGAGGAAATGCAATAAACTGGTCTGGATTATCAGTTGCAAATGGAGCTACTTTAAATCTAACTTACAAAGCTAGAGTAAATGCAACTACAGGAACTGCTAATGAATATACCAATACAGCTCAAATAACAGCAAGTGATCAAATTGATCCAAATTCAACACCAAATAATAATATTTCGACAGAAGATGATCAAGATTTTGTAACGCTTACTCCAACACAAAATGTGGACTTAGCGATAAGTAAACAAATAAATAATTCCACGCCAAATGTGGGATCAAATGTTCAATTTGCTATTGAAGTTATAAATAATGGTCCTAGTACTGCTACTGGTGTAGTCGCAACTGATATTTTACCTAGTGGTTACACTTGGGTAAGCGATACTGGAGCAGGAAATTACAATCAAGTTTCTGGTGAATGGAATATTGGAAGTTTAGCTAACGGAGCAAAAGCAACTTTAGTAATTTCAGCGACAGTAAATGCAACTGGAAATTACACAAACACAGCAACGGTAACTAGTTCGTTAACAGATACAAATCCTGCTAACAATACTAGCAGCGTTTCTAGTACTCCAAGAGCAATTGCAAATTTAAGTTTAACAAAAGCGGTAAGTGCGGGTCCATACAATGTTGGTAACAATGTTACTTTTACAGTAAGAGTTACAAATGCTGGACCAAGTGCAGCAACTGCTGTAAGCGTATTAGATTATTTGCCAACAGGTTATACCTATGTAAGTCATACAAGTACAGGAACAACATATTCTAATAATTCAGGTTCTTGGAATATCGGAACTATAAATATTGGTGCTTCGGTCGAATTAACCGTTATTGCAAGAATAAATGCAGCGGGCGATTATAGAAATGTTGCTGAAGTGGTACATTCTAATGAATTTGACCCAAATTCAACCCCTGGAAATAATAATGCAGCAGAAGATGATCAGCAGCAAGTTATTATAACTCCAATTCAGATAGCTGATTTAGTAGTCACTAAAACGGTAGATATTGCTGCTCCAAGAGTTGGTGATAATATTAAATTTACTATTGCTTTAAGAAATGCAGGACCAAGTGATGCAACAGGAGTTGTTGTGACTGATGTACTTCCGTCAGGTTATACTTTTGTAAGTGCTGCTTCAACTTCAGGTTCTTATAATGCAGCCAATGGAAATTGGACACTTTCAGGAAGTGTTTTAAATGGAAAAACAGAATATTTAGATATTGTAGCTAAAGTAAAACCAATAACAGGAACTGTTAACGAATATAGAAATACAGCAAGTGTAACAGCAAGCGGTCAAACAGATCCAAATACTGGTAATAATACTTCAACTGTAACGACTGTTCCAACAGCTTTAATTAATTTATCATTAAATAAATCAGTAAATAATATTAGTCCTTCAGCAGGATCAAATGTTGTATTTACAGTAAGAGTTTCAAATGCAGGACCGAGTAATGCAACTGGAGTACAAGTTAGAGATTTGCTTCCTAACGGTTACACATTTGTTAGTGCAGTACCTTCAACCGGAACCTATGTTACTGGAACTGGATTATGGAACATTGGAACAATCACAAATGGAAATTCAGCAGCTTTAACGGTTACAGCTACGGTTAATGCAATTGGTAATTACACGAATGTTGCTGAGGTTATGCAGGCTAATGAAACTGATGTAAACTCAACACCGGGTAATAATGTTTTAGGTGAAGATGATCAAGATCAAGTAACCATATCTCGTGGTGCATTAGTAGATTTAAGTTTAACTAAAGCAGTTAATTCTGCCACACCTAACGTAAATGATGTTGTAACCTTTACAATAAATGTAAGTAACGCTGGACCAAGCGATGCAACAGGAGTTATAGTGACAGATAAATTACCATCAGGATATTTATTTGTTAGTGCTGCCACATCTGCTGGAAGTTATAATCCTACATCAGGTTCATGGACAGTAGGAACTATAACAAACGCTTCGACAGCTACATTAAACATTCAAGCTCGAGTACTGCCTACAGGAAATTACAATAATGTGGCAGAAGTTACAGGAGCAAATGAAGTAGATCGCGATTCTACTCCAGGAAATAATGATGCTACAGAAGATGATCAGAGTGAAGTTATTGTAACTCCTATACAAATTGCAGATTTATCAGTAAATAAAATTGTTGATGTAACTGCTCCAAGAGTAGGCGATAACGCAATGTTTACAATTGCCGTTTCAAACGCAGGTCCTAGCGATGCAACTAATGTTGTTGTCAGAGATTTGTTGCCTACCGGTTACGAGTTTGTCAATGCAGTTCCAACTGCGGGCATATACAATAAAACAACAGGAGCTTGGACAGTTTCAAGACCAATTATTGCCAATACGACAGAAACAATTCAGATTACTGCAAAAGTTTTACAAAACGGTATTTATGTAAATAATGCCGAAGTTATTGCAAGCGATCAGTTAGATCCAGATTCTACACCAGATGATGGAACTGGAGATGATTTTTCAACAGTTACGACAACGCCGGCTGCATTGGTAAATCTTGCAGTAGTTAAAAGAATAAATAATGCAACTCCAGATGTAGGATCAACAGTTCTATTTACTATTGAAGTTGTAAATAATGGACCAAGTGATGCTACGACAGTAGTTGTAAATGATAGATTACCTACGGGTTACACTTTTGTAAGTGATGATGCGGCAGGAAACTACAACACTACTTCTGGTGATTGGACAATAGGGAATTTAGCAAATGGAGCAAAAAGGACTTTAACTATTACTGCTACTGTAAATCCAACAGGTCTTTACCTTAACAGAGCCACAGCAACAAGTACTGAAAATGATGGAAATCTGACAGATAATACAAGTGAAGTTTCTAGTACTCCAAGAGCTATAGCAGATTTAAGTTTAATTAAAACAGTTGTAAATGCAGCTCCAAATGTGGGTGAAAATGCTGTCTTTAATATAGTTGTTACTAATAACGGACCTAGTAATGCGACGAATGTTGTTGTTACAGACAAATTACCATCAGGTTATGCATTTGTTAGCGCAACGTCTTTAGCAGGAACTTATGATAGTAATTCTGGCAGCTGGTCGGTTGGGAATTTAGCAAACCAAGCCAGCGCAGCTCTAACTATTACTGCAAGAGTATTAGCTACAGGAAATTATAACAACGTTGCAGAAGTAACAGGTTCTGATCAATTTGATCCTAATTCAATTCCAGGAAATAATAATTCATTAGAAAATGATCAAAGTACAGTAATAGTTACTCCAGTCAACGTATCAGATTTAGTGACTGTAAAAACAGTTTCGGCAGTTACTGTTGCAGGTATCTCGGCATCAAGACCAAACGAAGGCGACACGATTAAATACAGTATCGTTGTTACAAATAACGGAGGACCAACTAGCGCTACAAACGTAAGTTTAACGGATATCATTCCTGCTGGTCTAACATACGAAAGTCATACTGTAACAACAGGAGCTTACAACCGTGCCTCTGGAGTATGGACGCTTGGAAACTTAGCCGTGAATGGTACAGCAACTTTAGAAATTACAGTAAAAGTAAATGCAGGTACGAAAGGTTTAACAATAATCAATAGAACAACTGCAGCAAAAGGCGATCAAACTGATCCAACAACAGCTGGAGATGATCTAGAAGAAACAATTGTGGTTAGTTTGCCTCCAATTGCTGCTAATGATATTAGTAATGGAAATATAACAAATCAACCATCTGCTGCATTAAATATTCTAACAAATGATAGATTAGGAGATGGAACTCAATCGACTCCAACTAATACTATTGTCGATTTAAATCCAAATACTCCAAGTGTTGAAACAACATTTACAGTATCAGGACAAGGAACTTGGACGTATGATCCAGCAACTGGTCTAATAGTGTTTACACCACAGGCAGGATTTACATCAGATCCAACACCGCTAGTTTATAAATTAACAGAAACACAAACAGGTCTAAGTGATACGGCTACTGTAACCGTAACCTATATCGCTCAAGCGCCAATCGCAAATAATGATTTAAGCAGTGGAAATGCTATTAATACAGCAGTAACCATAAATCCACTAGTAAATAATGGTTCAGGAATAGATTCAGATCCAGATGGAACTATTGATCCTTCAACAGTTCGTTTATTGAATCCGACTGGAGCAACAGCTATAGTTACAGATTCAAAAGGAATTACAAGTTTTGATGTTCCGAACGAAGGAAAATGGAGTGTTAATCCAGTAACTGGTGCAATTACTTTTACACCATTACCAACATTCCATAAAGATCCTGCGCCTATTCAATATAATGTAAAAGATAATGATGGCAATTTATCTAATAATGCAACAGTAACAATAGATTATGTTCCAGCTGCTGCAAATGACAGAAACACAACACCTGGAACTCCGGCTCAACCAGTACTATTAAATGTTGCAGGAAATGATACTACTGGAGATACAGTTGATGTGACAACAGTAGTACTAGATGCATCCAGCGTTTTTGGAGGTGTTCAAGTATCTCCTAGAGAAGTTTCTTTATCAGGAGTTGGAAGCTGGACTGCAGATGCTCTTGGAAATGTAACATTTACTCCAGAAGCAGGATACACGATGGATCCGCCTGTGATTACTTATGCAATAAAAGACAATCAAGGAAATAGTTCGAATGCCGCTACTATAACAATAGATTATGCACCGATCACTTCACCAGATTTTTCAATAGGAAACCCTATTAATACACCAGTAGTTGTTGATGTTATTCTTAACGATACAACAGGAGATTTAGTGGATCCAACGTCAGTGAGTTTGGTTAATCCTGGAAATGGAACCAACATTGTACAAGATGCAAAAGGAGATATTACAAGCATAACCATTCCTGGAGAAGGAAGATGGAATGTAGATCTAGTAACTGGAAGAGTAACATTTATACCAAATGCTGGTTTTATTACAGATCCAACGCCAATTAACTATAATGTTAAGGATCATGAAGGTAATTTATCGAACAATAGTTTGATAACAATTAGAGTGATACCTCAAGCAGATTTAGTTGTTACAAAAACAGATAATAAAGACAAGTATACTCCTGGAACAAACAGCGTTTATACAATCACAGTTAAAAATAATGGTCCAGCGACAGCTACAAACGTAGTAGTACTTGATGATATTACTGATCCAATATTGGAAGCAGTAACAACATGGTCAGCTGTTGGTACTGGAGGTACAATTGTGCCAAATGCAAATGGTACTGGAGATATTACAGCAGGTAATGCAACAATTAATACTTTAAATGTTGGAGAATCAGTTACCTATACTGTAATAATTGCAGTTCCAAGTAACTATACAGGTCAGATTGTAAATACTGCAAGTGCAGCATCAGCAGTTCAAGATCCTAATACAGCTAATAATAGCCAGACGGATATTGACACTGTAAATGCACTAGCTGAAATAGCACTTACGAAAACAATTGTAACTGCAGGACCGCATAGAATTGGAGATAATGTTGAATTTTTAATTACAGCAGTAAACAACGGACCAAGTGATGCTACAGGTATCACGATCGTAGACAAATTGCCAAGCGGCTATACTTTTGTCAGCGCAGCAACGACCACTGGAAACTACAATCCTTCTAACGGATTATGGAATCTAGGAAGTTTAGTAAATACTGGAACAGCAACATTAACTGTAACTGCGAAAATCAATGCAGCAGGAAATTATACCAACGTTGCCGAGGTTACTAAAGTGAATCAATTAGATCCAAATGGAGTAATTCATGGAAATAATACACCGAATGAAATTGATCAATCAGATGTAACGATTGTTCCAGTGAACATTGTGGATTTGGTTACAACAAAAACAGTTGACAAATCAAATCCAAATCAAGGAGATGTTGTTCAGTATACAATTACAGTTGTAAACAATGGTCCAAGTATCGCTACAGGCGTGAGTTTAACAGATGATTTACCAACAGGATTAGCTTACGTGTCACATGTTGCAACTGGAGGAACAATAAATACGTTTACTGGCGGACAATGGAATATTGGAAACATCAATATTGGATCTTCTGCAACATTATTAATTAATGCAAAAGTTACTGCGGTTGGAACACCTAGCCAGACACCAATTATTAATACAGTAACAGCTGCAGCAGGAAATGAATCAGATCCTACAACTGTTGGAGATGATTTAACAGAGCCAATTATTGTTACAAGTTCAGATATAGTTACCGTAAAAACAGTAAGTAAAGCAAATCCTAGCGAAGGAGAAACTATTACATACAGTATTAAAGTAACTAATAATGGTCCGAGCGATGCAACTGGAGTTCGTTTAACAGACATTCTTCCAAATGGAGTTACGTATGTAAGCAACAATCAGGGAACAGATTATAATTATGGTTCTGGTATCTGGACAATAGGAAATCTTGCAAATGGAGCAACTAAAGTTTTAGATATTAATGTCATTATCAACTCTGGATCTGCAGGAAAAACAATTCTAAACACAACAACTGCAGCCAAAGGAGATCAATCAGATCCAACAACTGCTGGAGATGATTTGAATGAAACAATTGTTGTTCAAAATGGAGCAGATGTAGTATTGAAAAAAGTGGTTAATAATAGTACTCCAAACATTGGCGAAACAGTAACATATACAGTTACAGTAACCAATAAAGGAACAACATTAGTAACAAACCTAGTTGTAAAAGATGACTTACCAGCTGGATTAACATTCGTTTCGGCAACTCCAGGAAAAGGAGTATGGACAACTCCAAATTGGACAGTTGGAACATTACAGCCAGGTGAAGAAGGATCTATTGAAATTAAAGCATTAGTAGGATTAGATCAAGGAGGTAATGTATTAACAAATACAGTTTCTAATACACAAGATCAATTTGATACAAACCGAACTCCTGATGATGCTACCGAAATAATAACGGTTACAAATTTAGATTTAGCAGTTGCTAAAACGGTAAATAATGCTACGCCAAATGAAGGAGAAACTATTCGTTATACGATAAAAGTAACTAACAACGGCGCAAGTAATGCAACAAACGTAAGTCTAGTTGATAAATTACCAGTAGGCGTTACTTATGTAAGTGATGCAGTTTCAGCAGGAACTTATAATAATGGTTCAGGATTATGGACAATTGGTAATCTTGTAAATGGAGCTGTTGCAACTCTTACGATTGATGCAAAAGTCAATACAGGTACTTATGGTGCAACAATTACAAACACAACTACTGCAGTAAAAGCGGATCAGGCAGATTCTAATCCAGCAAATAACATTGGCAGTGTTGCAATTGTGCCAACAGCATACATAGACTTGAGTTTAACAAAAGAAGTAGTTGGAAATGTTACTAATCCTGCCGTAGGCGATGTAATTACTTTTGAAGTAAGAGTGATGAATGACGGACCTACAAAAGCAACAGGAGTAGAAGTAGTAGATTTAATACCATCTGGTTACAAATTTATCACTTACAGTTCGACTATTGGTACTTATAATCCGTCTACAGGTCTTTGGAAAGTAGGTTTTATAGAAACTGGAAACACAGCCGTTTTATTAGTTGATGTTAAAGTTCTTGGTAATGGAAATTACATGAACTGTGCAGAAATCAGTAAAGCAAATGAACCAGATATTGATTCTACTCCAGGTAATGGAAATGTTTCAGAAGATGATTATGCTTGTGCATCGGCATCTCCTAATCAATCTGTAGACTTGGCTGTTGTTAAAACGATCTTGAAAAATAATGCAAATCCAAAAGTAAATTCTGAGATTTCATTTGAGATTCTATTAACAAATAATGGAAATATAGACGCGACAGATATTGTGGTTTCAGACTTGCTTCCTTCTGGTTATACGTTTGTAAATTATAGTTCAACTAAAGGAATTTATGATTATGTAACGGGAGACTGGAAAGTAAGTAAGATCCTAAACGGAGAAACAGAGATTTTAATTGTCGATGTTATTGTAAACGAATCTGGTGATTATAGAAATTGTGCAAGCATAAAAGCAATGCATCAAACAGATACGGATCCGACAAATAATCAAAGTTGTATTACTGCAACCCCTATAGCTCTAATAGATTTAGAATTGACTAAAGAGGCAGATGTTTTAAAACCAATTGCAGAAACTAATGTTGAATTTACGATCACATTATCAAACAAAGGACCGAGTAAAGGAACAGGTGTTATTGTTAAAGATCTACTTCCATCAGGTTTCAAATTCTTAAGTGCTGTGACAT
>NZ_CAMLIX010000060.1 GCF_946479975.1 uncultured Flavobacterium sp. | reverse complement strand
TAATTTATAATCATTTTAAACAAAAATACAATTCGACTCAAACTCTTGGTATAGAACTAGGTGCGATGTATTGGCATTTTTTGGATTTATTATGGGTATATTTATTTTTATTTTTATTTTTCTTTAAATAAGAAAAAAACGTAAATTTGGGAACTTTTTAACGAATATCTTTTATGGGAGCGACAGTTACTACTGCAAACAACGACGAAAAAACTTGGGGAGGCGGTCATGAGATCCAGCCACTAGGATCAAGTTATGGTAAAATGATGATGTGGTTTTTTATCGTATCAGATGCCTTAACATTCTCTGGATTTCTAGGAGCTTACGGTTTTTCTAGATTTAAATTTATCGAAACTTGGCCTTTGGCTGATGAAGTGTTTACTCACTTTCCATTTATGCATGGTGTTGCGGCTCCAATGTATTATGTAGCATTAATGACTTTTATTTTGATCTTTTCTTCTGTAACAATGGTTTTGGCTGTTGATGCAGGACACCAATTGAAAAAGACAAAAGTTGCAATTTATATGTTCTTAACAATTATTGGAGGTATTATTTTCGTTGGTTCTCAAGCTTGGGAATGGAAAAACTTCATTAAAGGTGAGTACGGAGCAGTTGAAACTGTTGGAGGTAGTTTACTTCAATTCGTTGATAAAGACGGAAAAAGAGTAGCTCTTGCTGATTTTGCTGTTAAATTGCCAGAACAAAGAGAAGCTTTAACAAGAAGTCATTCAACTTGGTTTGTAGAAGATGCACAATCTCTTCCAACTTACACCGTTGCTGAAGTTCAAGCTGGTTTTAAAGCGCATCCTGAAGTTTTAATTAGAACAGAAAAACTTACAGATAAAAAGAAAAAGACAATCTTGTCAAGAGAAGAATCTGAAGCTCATTTAGCAAATGCTAAATATGTAGTAGAAGGTGCTAACTTGATTAGAAACGAGTATGGTAATAAATTATTTGCTGATTTCTTCTTCTTTATTACAGGTTTCCACGGATTCCACGTATTATCTGGAGTTATTATCAATATCATCATTTTCTTTAATGTATTGTTAGGTACTTACGAGAAAAGAAGAAGCTACGAAATGGTAGAGAAAGTTGGTTTATACTGGCACTTTGTCGATTTAGTTTGGGTATTTGTATTTACAGTTTTCTACCTAGTTTAATTTTTAGAATTTAATTATTATGTCACACGAGCACGTATCAAATACAAAAAGAATCTGGTTTGTTTTTGCATTACTTTCAGTAGTAACTACAGTAGAAGTTATATTGGGTATCTATAAACCAGGAGCATTAGAGTTTACGCATTTTATCGGTTTGAATTTATTGAACTGGATTTTCTATATCCTTACAATTTTCAAAGCATACTATATTGTATGGGCATTTATGCACATGGAAGGTGAAAAAAGCAGCCTTAGATGGTCTGTTGTTTCTCCTGTTATCTTCCTAGTTTTATATTTATTGTTTATTCTGTTAACAGAAGGACATTATATTTATGGGGTTTTTAAAGATTCTACTATTAAATGGAATTTTTAACATGATATTAATTCGAAAAGAAGCTCCGATTTACGGAGCTTTTTTTATTTTTGTACCTCAATAATTTCCGTTAATACAATGAAAAAAAATATAGTTCTCTTTGTACTTTTTGTTTTGCCAATTGTAGCTTATTTATTTTTTGCTTCTGGTGTAAATAGTTTTACAACACTTCCTGTAATAACATCAAAAGTTTCTGATTTTGGAAATTGGAAATCACTTAATGGAAATAAAATTTCTTTAAATAAAAAAATTACTGTTCTTGGTTTTTCAGGTTCAGATATTTTAGAACATAGAGGAAACTTTTTTAATTTAAATGAAAAGATTTACAAACGTTACAATGGTTTTGAAGATCTTCAGTTTGTAGTCGTTTGTCCACTTGGAACAGAAAAAGAAGCGCAGAAAATTGTAGATGCATTATCTCCTTTTACAGATGTAAAAAACTGGAATTTTGTATTTGCTTCAAAAGATGAAATTCAGACATTTTACAATGGTCTTCATTTAAAAGGTAAACTGGACCAGAATCTTGGAACTTCAAATGTTTACATCATCGATAAAGAACGTAACCTTAGAGGAAGAAAAGAGCAAAAGGATTATAAAGAAGGTTATGATACTTTTCATCCATCTGAATTAAGCAATGAAATGCTGGATGACTTTAAAATCATTTTATATGAATATCGCGCCGCTTTAAAGAAAAATCATAACGCCACAAAGCAACTTTAATAATCAATATAATGTTTAAAAATAAATCATATATCGGGATTTCCTTTGTCATTTTGATTTTCGGAATTTACGCTGTTCCAAAAATTGTAGATCGTGTTAAAAATGGAGATGTTGTAAAAGGAAATCGTCTGGATAATGTTGGACCAAAAACTTCAAAAGAAACCAAACTTCTAACGATTGGTCCAGCTCCAAAATTTGAATTGACGAATCAGGATAATGTAAAAGTTTCAAATGAAACGTATAAAGGTAAAGTATATGTTTTAGAATTTTTCTTTACGACTTGTCCTTCAATCTGCCCAAAGATGAATTTGAGCATGTTGGAGATCGAAAAAACATTTTTTGGAAATCCTAACTTCGGAATTGTTTCTATAACTATAGATCCAAAACACGATACGGCGCAAGTTTTAAAAGATCATGCTAAATTATTGGGAGTAAAATCTTCAAATTGGAATTTCTTAACGGGCGATCGAAATGTGATAATGGACTTGTCAAACAAAGGTTTTAATCTTTATGCTGGTGAAAATGAAAAAGTAAGCGGCGGTTTTGAGCATTCGGGTTTATTTGCTTTAATAGATAAAGACGGAAATATTCGATGCAGAAAAGATGAATTCGGTAATCCGAACATCTATTATGATGGTTTAGACAAAAAAGGAGTACGTGATATTCAAGAAGATATTAAAATTTTATTAGCAGAATAACGATGGAAGATAATTCTTTAGAAAAAAAATACAACAAGTTAATTATTGCGGTTTCAATTGTTATTCCAGTTGTGGTGGCAATCTTGTTTGGTGTTAAACTTAAAGATTTTGGGTTTAACGTAGAGCCATTATCATTTTTACCTCCAATTTATGCAACTACAAACGGAATTACGGCTGTAGTTTTGGTTTGGGCAGTATTGGCTATTAAAAATGGAAAACAGAAAGTACACGAGCGATTAATGACTTTTGCAATTGCTTTGTCGGTTGCCTTTTTGGTTATGTATGTTGCGTATCATATGACAGCAGATTCTACAAAATTTGGAGATGCAAATCATGATGGTATTTTAGATGCCGTAGAAAGCGCAAAAGTTGGATCACTACGTTTGGTGTACTTCATTATTTTAATAACGCATATTATACTTTCAATAGCTATTATTCCGCTTGTTTTAATTACTTATGTTAGAGCGCTTGCACAGCGATTTGACAGACATAGAAAAATTGCAAAAATTACTTTTCCAATTTGGTTGTATGTAGCGGTAACTGGTGTTGTAGTATTTTTAATGATTTCTCCCTATTATGCACACTAATAATAAAAACCAAAAGTCAAATTCCAAATTACAAAGTTTTATTCTTGGAATTTGTATTTTTTTAATTGGAATTTCAGCCAATGCGCAATGTGCGATGTGTCGTGCCGCTTTAGGAGGAGATTCTAATATTAAAAAAGCTGAAGCTGTAAATGATGGAATTGTTTATTTAATGGTGATTCCGTATTTATTAGTCGTAATAATCGGTTACTTGATTTACCGAATATATTCTAAAAAGAAAAAAGCAGTGTAGTTTTACAACACTGCTTTTTTTGTTATTTCAATCCGTTAACCGAAACATTGACAGTTCCGTTTATTTTAATAAAAGCAATAATTGCCTGATTGGTTAACTGTATTCTATCAAACTGAATATCTTCCATTTTTCCATTTACAAATACGCCTGGCATTGGGGAGTAATTTTTTAAATAACCCGCCATGCTTTTTTTGCCTTCATCCAAATTAGGTTGAATGGAATAACGGCAGCTTTCTTCCATTTTTCTAAGAACCAGTCCTTGTGCGAGCCAGCTTGCTGTGCGCATCAATTTACTTTTAGTATCTAGAACATAATCTAGCTTTTCAAAATAGATTTCTTTTGTCTTTGCATTATAGGATGGAAAACCATTTAAATAAAGCGTTCCGTTAATAGATCCTAAAACATCTAAGGCAATAACCATCTTACCATCTTTATGCCAAATTGAAACATTTTTTACGGTTACTTTTTTGCTTCCTGAACCAAATTCTTGTCCGGCAAAATTCTTGGTCATGATTTTGGAGGCATCTATATAAGTCGAAATCGCAGCTATATTGGCAGTAATTTGATTCGGAATTTTAGCAACAGATTTTAAAACTATCTTATTGGCGTTAAATTTAGATTCGGGTTGTTTGCCTACAATAGTTTCCATATTGCATTTCATTCCCATATCTAAAAGAAAAGAATCGTTTTTAAGTTTGGCATTGGTTGCGTAAATTTCGATTGGAACAATTCGGAGCCAGCTTTCATAAGTATCACTCATTTGAAAAGGCGTGCATATTTTTTCAACCGCTTGCAGAACATTCGGTTTAAAATCCATTGATTTCTCTATAGCTTCATCGATTTTCTTTTCGAGTTTACCTTTAAAAATAGAAATAGCAGGGTTTATTAAATACGTAATCGGCATATTTTTACCAAAAACCGCCATCGTTGGGCTTTCGCTCCAATCCAGAGATTTAAATTCTGTTTTGGTTGTCAATTTCCAGTTTGTTAAAGTCGCTTCGCTGGATAAAGTAATGATACCGTTTAAATTAAATTCTCGTACATCGTACAATTCTACGCCTAACTTTTTGGTGCCAATGCGATATTTTATATTCACTTTAAGTGGTAAAATGGTTTTGATTTTTTTATCTGGATTGGCTGGATCATTCTGAATTTTGATCGGAGCCTGCTTCCAGATTTTCATTTCAATATCATCATCATCAATCGTATTGTCTTCATAGATCAATCCATTTAATAAAGCATTTGTCTGGCTTTCTATATCGCTTAGCTTTACGGTAATTGGAAGATTGATAAAAGACGGACTGCTGTCATAAACCAACGGACTAGCATCGTCTGGTTCTGGTTTTAATGTTTCTAATTTTTGAGCGGTAGAGCAAGAAGTTAGCACTGCAAGCACTGTAAACATTGAAATAATAGAAGTGAGCTTCATTAAAATAAGTTTTAAAAACGAAGTAAAATTACGAAAACATTCATATTTTTTTTAAAAAGTGTAACAATTACTACAAATTGAAGTCTTATTGAAATAGGTAGTAAAATTATTAACTTTTTATTATCATAAATTACTTAATAAAAACGTTATTATTGTCTAAAAATTTAACAATACCATGATTGAAATTAAAGATTTACACAAATCCTATAAAATGGGAAGTTCTGAATTACACGTGCTTAAAGGTATTAATTTTAATATTGAAGAAGGTGAATTAGTTGCAATCATGGGATCATCTGGTTCTGGTAAATCAACTCTTCTAAATATTCTTGGAATTTTAGACGAAGCAGATTCTGGAAGTTATATTTTAGACAAAACTCCTATTAAGAAATTAAACGAAACTCTTGCCTCAAAATATAGAAACAAATTTTTAGGATTTGTTTTTCAATCTTTTAATTTAATTAATTACAAATCTGCGCTTGACAATGTGGCAATGCCATTATATTATCAAGGAATTAAAAGAAAAGAACGTTATGAAATCGCGATGCGTTATTTGGAAAAAGTAGGTTTAGGAACTCACTCTCACCATTTACCAAGTGAACTTTCTGGAGGTCAAAAACAACGTGTTGCTATTGCAAGAGCATTGGCATCGAACCCAAAAGTGTTATTGGCAGATGAACCAACGGGAGCGCTTGATACGAAAACTTCTTATGAAGTAATGGAACTTATTCAAGGAATTAATGATGAAGGCAAAACAATTTTGATTGTTACCCACGAACCTGATATTGCCGCAATGTGCAAAAGAAACGTAGTCCTAAAAGACGGATTAATTATCGATGATAAAAAAGTAGAACAAGTTAGAGCTTCGTCTTATGTTTAATATTGAACGCTGGCAGGAAATATTTGAAGCAATATCTAAAAACCGTTTAAGAACATTTTTGACGGGAATTTCGGTAGCTTCTGGAATTTTTATTTTGGTGATTCTGCTCGGTGCGGGTAAAGGTCTTCAAAATGGAATTGAAAAACAATTTGAACGTGATGCGGCAGGAATTGTGGAAGTTTGGGCGGGAACTACAACGAAACAATACAAAGGATTAAATCCAGGAAGACAAGTTCAATTTAGAAATAGTGATTACAATCAATCTGTTCAAAAATTTGAAGATAAATTAGACTTACGCGCTTCGACTAATAATTACTGGGGACAAGCATACGCTTACGGTAAAGAATCTGGAAATTATCAGCTTAGAGGTGTTGATCCAGATTATGGACAAATAGAAAACTTAACCATAGTTCAAGGTCGTTATGTAAATTCCAGAGATCTAAAAAGTAATGCAAAAGTGGTTGTTATCGGAATGAAATTAAAGCAGGATTTGCTTAAAGATAAAGAGGCTATTGGAGAAGAAATCCTAATTAATAAAATCAGTTTTAAAATAATTGGAGTTTATACCGATCCGGGAGGAGAAAGAGAAGAATCCCGCGGTTACATACCCTTAACGACTGTTCAGAGAACATTTGGAGGAGGCGACAAGATTAGTAATTTGTTTTTTACTTTAAAAAAGACAGACAATTATGACGAAGCTTTGGCTCAGTCAGAGCAGTTTACACAAGAATTAAAAAACTTGCTGCAAAGCAAAAATATGGTTGCTCCAGATGATGACGGCGGTGTAGGAATTTATAATTCGGTTAAAGACGCTAAGCAGTTTTACGATTTAAATCTCTATATAAGACTATTTTTCTGGTGGGTTGGTATTTGTACGATCATTGCCGGAGTAGTAGGAGTAAGTAATATTATGCTTATTATAGTGAAAGAACGAACAAAAGAAATAGGTATTAGAAAAGCACTTGGAGCATCTCCAATTTCCATTATCTCAATGATTCTTCATGAATCAATATTTATTACAACTATTGCTGGTTTTATTGGTTTGCTTGCAAGCTTGCTTTTATTAGAATTTGTTGGACCGATGGTTCAAAGTGAATTTTTTAGAAATCCAGAAGTAGATTTTAGTGTAGCGTTGACAACCTTGATTTTACTTGTGTTCGCAGGTGCAATGGCAGGTTTTTTTCCAGCATACAGAGCAGCAAAAATTAAACCTATTGTAGCACTTAGAGACGAATAATTATGTTTAGTAGAGATAATTGGGACGAAATTTTACAAGCCTTAACGGCAAATGTATTCAGAACTGTTCTGACTGCTTTTGGAGTGTTTTGGGGTATATTTATTTTAGTAATATTACTTGCGGCAGGTAAAGGACTTGAAAATGGTGTTAAAAAAGGTTTTGACGGAATAGCAACAAATACCATGTTTATGTGGAGTCAGAGTACTTCAAAAGCTTATAAAGGGCTGCCTAAAATACGTCGTTACGATTTTAGAAATAGTGATGTAGCAGCGTTAAAACAAGCAATACCAGATTTATTATACGTTTCACCAAGAAACCAGCTTGGAGATTTTAACGGAACCAATAATGTCGTAAGAGGAACAAAAACCGCGGCTTTTACAATTTATGGTGATTATCCAGAATTGATTAAACAACAGCCAATGGATATTATTAAAGGCCGTTTTGTAAATCAGCAGGATATTAACGAAAGAAGAAAAATAGCCGTAATTGGTAAAGGAGTTATCAGCGAACTTTATGGTAAAGAGGAAGATGCGGTAGGGACTTACATTAAAATAAATGGTATAAATTTTATGGTTGTTGGAGTTTATTCCTCTAAACAGCAAGGAGGAAATGCCGAACAAGAACAAAAGAATATCTTTATTCCATTTACTACTTTTCAGCAGGCATTTAATTATGGAGATAAAGTAGGCTGGATGGCATTAACTGCAAAAGATGAATCTTCGATTACAGAATTAAAACCAAAAATTTTAGAGACTATAAAAGCCTTGCATTATATTGATCCCAAAGATGAACGTGCGGTTGGGAATTTTGACTTATATGAGCAATTTAATAAAGTGCAGAGTCTTTTCAATATTTTGCAAGTCATTGCGTATTTTGTTGGAACATTAGTTTTGATTTCTGGCGTAATCGGAATTTCAAACATTATGCTTATTGTTGTAAAAGAACGTACAAAAGAAATCGGAATTAGAAGAGCTTTGGGAGCAACACCTTCTGCGATTAGAGGTCAAATATTATCAGAATCTATATTTTTAACTATTATTTCGGGAATGCTGGGGATTGCCGTTGCAACCGGAATTATCGCCATTTTAAACATGGTACTGGATTCGATGCCTCCCGGAGGCAATACCATGTTTGCTAATCCAAGTGTAGATTTGCGGGTAGTATTTGTTGCATTATTAATATTGGTAGGATCTGGTTTGCTGGCAGGATTTATTCCGGCACAAACCGCGATCAATGTGAAGCCAGTAGATGCATTAAGAGCAGAATAAATTATCAATCAAAATAAATCGATTAAACCAAAAACAAATGAAAAAAGGAGTAACCGTTACCATTTTAATATTTATTGCGATCGTCTTTTTTGGCGCATTATATTATTTGTATGCTAAAAATCAAGAGTCACCAATTGTATTTAAAACGGAAAAAGCAGAGACAAAAACAATAGTAAAAAATACGATTGCGACAGGAAATATCCAACCTGATGAAGAGGTGTTAATCAAACCAAATATTTCAGGTATTATTGAGCAAGTGTACATCAAAGCAGGTGAAAAAATCAAAGCAGGTGATATGATTGCCAAGATCCGTGTGGTGGCAAACGTTTCGAACGTAAGCAGTACACAGAATCAGGTTCAGACTGCCAAAATTGCTTTAGATAATCAAGAAAGACTTTATAAAAGACAAAAAACCTTGTTTGAAAAAGATGTTATTTCTGCAAATGATTTTGATGCTGCACAAGTTGCTTACAATCAAGCCAAACAAACTTATCTTGCTGCAAAACAGAGTTTAGATATTGTTAAAACTGGAACCACATCTTCTTTAGGAAGTTATGCAAATACTTTAATTCGTTCTACTGTTAACGGAATGGTTTTAGACGTGCCTGTAAAAGTTGGAAACCAAGTTATTGAAAGTAATAATTTTAATGAAGGAACTACAATTGCCAGCGTTGCAGATGTTGGAAGAATGATTTTTGTTGGAAAAATTGACGAATCTGAAGTAGGGAAAATCAAAGAAAAAATGCCTATTGAGATTACAATTGGAGCCATTGAAAACAAAAAATTTGAAGCAGTTTTAAATTATATAGCGCCAAAAGGAGTTACAGAAAACGGAGCAATTCAATTTGAAATTAAAGCTCAAATGATAAACAGAGATGATACTTTTATTAGAGCTGGTTTGAGTGCAAATGCTTCTATTATTTTAGAAAAAGCAGAAAAAGTTTTGGCAATAAAAGAGTCATTGGTGCAATTTGACAAAAAAACACAAAAACCTTATGTTGAGATAGAAACTACTCCTCAAAAATTTCAAAGAAAAGATATTGTTCTTGGAGTTAGTGACGGAATTTACGTTCAAGTTAAAAGCGGTTTAAAAGCTTCAGACAAGATAAAAATCTGGAATCAGGGATTGATTACTGAAGGAGAAAAAAAATAATTTAATTTGAAAGGTTTAGGGATTTTTTGGTTTTAAAAAATGTTAAATTTGCGTAGTTTGGTTTACTGCGCTTTCATCAAAAGTATATGAAAATAAATAGATATAATAGTCTGATTTTTGCAATGTTATTCGGTTTTGGAATAGCTGGACATGCGCAATCAAAACAATGGACTTTGGAAGAATGCGTGAGATACGCTTTAGAAAATAATATTACGATAAAATTGACGGAATTAGATTTAAAATCTGCCGCAATTGATAAAAGAGGAGCAATTGGAAATTATCTTCCATCTGTAAATGCAAGTGCTTCACACTCTTGGAATATTGGTTTGAACCAAAATATTACGACTGGTTTACTTGAAAACCAAACAACACAATATTCTTCTGTAGGAGCTTCAGTGGGAGTTGATATTTACAAAGGACTTCAAAATCAGAACAATTTAAGAAAAGCAAATCTTTCGATCGTAGCATCAAAATATCAATTGCTAAAAATGCAGGAAGATATTTCTTTGAATGTGGCCAGCGCGTTTTTACAAATTTTATCTAACAAAGAAGATTTAAAGGTTAAAAAAGAGCAATTGACAATTGATGAAAAACGATTTGCTCGTTCTGAAGAAATGGTAAATGCAGGAACGATTCCGCGTGGTGATTTGTTCGATTTAAAAGCGACTGTTGCTACAGATAAGCAAAATATTGCCGTTTCTGAAAACAATTTGCTGATTTCAAAATTAAGTTTAGCGCAGCTTTTACAATTAAAAGAATTTGCAGATTTTGATGTTGTTGACGATAATAATCTTGATGACACGAATAATATTCTTGCTCAGACGCCAGTTGAAATTTATAACAAAGCAAAGGATATAAGAACCGACTTAAAATTAGCACAGACAAATCTTGAAATTGCAGAGAAAAATGTTGCAATAGCAAAAGGAGCATATCAGCCGACCTTGAGTGCTTTTTACAATTTTAATACCAGAGCAAGTTATTCTGATATCATAACGGGATCTACATTAAACACTGCAAACCCAACAACTCCTATTGGTTATGTTCAAGGAACAAATCAGCCTGTTGTGCGCGATAATTTCATGTCGGTTTTAGGAAAATCACAGCCTATTTTTGATCAGTTTAATGATAATAAAGGACAATCGTTTGGATTCCAGCTTTCTGTTCCTATTTTTAATGGTTTTTCTGCCCGCAACAATGTTGAAAGAAACAAAGTAAGTTTAGAAAAATCTAAAATAGATTTAGAGCAAAAAAGTTTAGATTTGCAACGTAACGTTTACACCGCTTTTACAGATGCTAAAGCTGCCTTAAATACGTTTGAAGCATCAACAGTAACTTTAGAAGCAAGACAGCAGGCTTACAATTATGCAAAAGAAAAATATGATGTTGGTTTAATGAATTCATTCGATTTCACCCAAGCTCAAACATTATTGACTAATGCGCAATCTGATGTTATCAGAACCAAATACGATTACATGTTTAAAATTAAAATACTTGAATTTTATTTCGGAATTCCAATCGTTCCAATTATTACAAAATAATTTATTATGTCAAAAAAAACAATTTATTTCTTAGTAGGCGGTGCATTAATACTTATTGCCGCTTTAGTTGGTCTTTCAAAGGCTGGAGTTATAGGGAATAAGGATGAAGGGAAAGAAGTAGAAATCGCAAAAGTTAACGCTTCAACAATTGTTGAAACAGTTTCGGCAACAGGTAAAATTCAACCAGAAATCGAAGTAAAGATTTCGCCTGAGGTTTCGGGAGAAATTATTTTACTGAATGTAAAAGAAGGACAAGTAGTTAAAAAAGGTGATTTATTGGTTAAAATTAATCCCGATTTATACACGTCTAGTTACAATCGTTCGGTATCTAATTTATCTGGATCAAAAGCTGGTTTAACACAGTCAGAAGCAAGTTTTAAAGAAGCAAAAGCAAATTATGAGCGTAATAAAACGCTTTACGATAAAGGTGTTATCTCAAGATCTGATTGGGATAAAGCAATTGCATCTTTTGAAGTAGCTAAAGCCACCAAGCAAAATTCATATTATAACGTTCAAAGTGCCTCGGCATCTGTAAATGAAGCAAGAGACAACTTAGGCCGTACAACGATATATTCTCCTGCAGACGGAACAATTTCTGTTCTAAATGTAGAATTAGGAGAAAGAGTTTTGGGAACACAGCAAATGGCTGGGACTGAGCTTTTGCGCGTGGCGAATCTTAACAATATGGAAGTTGAAGTTGATGTAAATGAAAATGATATTGTTAAAATAAAAATTGGTGACGAAGCAAATGTAGAAGTTGATGCTTATTTGAAAAAGAAATTTAAAGGAACTGTAACCAGTATTTCGAACTCGGCAAGTACAACTTTAACATCAGATCAGGTAACGAACTTTAAAGTTAAAGTCCGCATTTTAAAAGAATCATATCAGGATTTATTAGAAGGAAAACCAAGTACTTATTCTCCTTTTAGACCTGGAATGACAGCTACAGTTGATATTATTACAACTACCAAAGCAAATGTTTTGGCAGTGCCAATTAGTGCTGTTGTAGTAAAATCAGACACTACAGCGGTTAAAGATTTTAAAGTTGAAGATCCGAACGAAGATAAAAAAGCAGCTCCAAAAAACGATAAGAAATTCGAGTGCGTTTTTGTGAAAGTGGGTGATAAAGCTAAAATCAGAGTGATTAAAACTGGAATCCAAGACGATACGAACATTGAAGTAATGTCAGGACTAAAAGCAGGAGATGTTGTCATTACAGGTCCGTACACCACAGTTTCGAAAGAACTTAATTCTGGAGATAAAGTAAAGCTTAAAAAAGCAGAAGCTCCAAAGAAATAATACAACTCAATATTAATTTAAAAATATAATACATTGTCTCTTATTCTCAATATCGAAACGGCTACTAAAAATTGTTCAGTATCTGTTGCAAAAGATGGACAAACCATTGTTTGCAGTGAAATTGCAGATGAAGGCTATTCGCATGCCGAAAAACTTCATGTTTTTATTGAAGAAGTAATTGCAAAAGCAGGCATTTCTGTTCAGGATTTAAATGCAATTGCAGTTAGCCAAGGTCCAGGATCTTACACAGGTTTAAGAATTGGTGTTTCTGCAGCAAAAGGTTTGTGCTATGCTTTAAACATTCCATTAATAGCAGTTGATACACTTCGATCATTAGCTTCTCAGGCAGGAGTAACAGACGGAAAAATTATTCCGATGCTGGATGCCCGCCGTATGGAAGTGTACAGCGAAGTTTTTAATGCAGACTTGACAATTGAAAGAGGAATTAAAGCGGAAATAATTGACGAAAATTCGTTTCAAGAATATACCGAAAAACTTTATTTTGTGGGCGATTGTGCCGAGAAATGTAAAACGGTTTTAACCAAAGAAAATTTTATTTTTTTAGAAGATATTAAATATCCTTCAGCGCAAGCGATGAGTAAAATCAGTTTTGATAAATATCAAAAAAGCGACACTGTAGATGTCGCTTATTTTGAACCTTATTATCTAAAAGATTTTATGATTACTGCTCCTTCAAAAAAAGAGTAATTTATTTTTGTATCGTATACGGCTGCACGGCAATTCCAGCTTCATCTAGTGCAGCTTTACAATCTTCTAAAGTTTGAGAAAAAACAGCACCGTAATTGGCGTTTTGTGCCCAAGGACGAACCGCAAAATCAATAGAACTAGGAGATAGGTTTTTTACAAAAACCTCTGGTGCCGGCTTCTGTAATACTTTAGGGTTTTTATTTAAAACATCCAAAAGAATATCTTTCGCCTTTTTAATATCTGAGTCATAAGAAATTGAAAAAGTCAGATCGGCTCTTCTTTCTCCCTGCATCGAATAATTGATGATTGTACCGTTTGATAAAGTACCATTTGGAACAAATACAGTCTGATTGTTTCCAGTTAACATTTTAGTTACAAAAATCTGAATCTCCACGACAGTTGCAATAACGCCTTGCGCTTCAATTGTATCGCCTACTTTAAAAGGCTTGAAAACAATGATAAGCATACCTCCTGCAAAATTAGAAAGTGAACCTTGAAGTGATAAACCAACTGCAAGTCCCATGGCTCCTAAAATAGCGACAAATGAAGTCGTTGGAATTCCTAATTTTGAAATAAATGTAATAAATAATAAAATTCGGAGTGCCCAAAGTAAAATATCGGCAAGAAATTTAGTGAGAGTAGGATCTAAATTTCGTTTCACCATTATTTTTCTAATAACTCTATTTATTAATCGGATGGCATATAAACCAACAAAAAGGATTATAAGTGCTGAGATTAATGTTAGCGAATAATCGGCTAATATTGCAATAAACGACGAGGTGTAAGTTGCTATTTGTTCTGGGCTCATTGTATTTTAAGAATAAAAAAACCTTCTCAGAGAGAAGGTACATTAGTGGTGCAAATATATAAATATTTGTATTATCAAAACAAAAGGTTTACTCTTTGTCTTTTTCCTCAATTACAGTTTCACTTGTATCAAAAACGGTTTCAGAAGCAAGTTTATGTGTGTCATCAGTAGTTTCAGAAGTTGACTCTTTTATGCTTTCAATAACATCGCTAACGGTGTCTGAAGCTTTGTCTGCATATTCGCTTACAGTTTCTTTAGCTTGATAAGCATACTCAGCTGCTTTTTCAATAAAAGGTTCAGAAACTTCTTTTACTTTGTCAATAGTTTCTTCTGCAAAAGTTTCTGCTTTTTCAACGTAAGGTGCAGCGGCTTCTTTTGCTTGTTCAAACGTAGTTTCGGCATTATTTGACAATTCAGTTACCGATTCCTTCGTCGATCCAAATAAATTTTTTAAAAATGAACTTAATCCCATGGTTTGTTAATTAATTGGTTATAAATACAATATTAATTAATTTAATAGAATAATAAGTTTTTTAATGATAAATAATTGATAACGAGTAGTTAATAATAAAAAAAGCGCCTCATTTGAGACGCTTTTTGTTTATTTTATGTGTGAATTAAGCATTTACAGCTTCTACTTTAATAGCTTCGTCATTCAGCATACTTTTAAGCATGTTTTCGATACCGCTTTTTAAAGTAAATGTAGAAGAAGGACAACCGCTACAAGCACCTTGTAAAAGTACTTTTACCGTTTTATCTTCTTCATTGTAAGATTCAAAAGCAATATTTCCACCATCTGCGGCTACAGCAGGTTTTACATATTCTTCTAAGATATTAATGATTTGTTGTGAAGTAACATCCAATTTATCAAAAGCTTCATCTTTTACAGAATCATCTTTTTTAGCAGTTTGAACTAGAGTTTCGTCTAAAACAGTGCCGCCGTTTTCAATAAATTGTTTAATGAAAGTTCTTAATTCTAAAGTAATTTCAGACCAGTCATTAATTTCATATTTAGTAACAGAAATGTAGTTTTCATCAATGAAGATTTCCTTCACATAAGGAAACTTAAACAATTCCTGCGCTAATGGAGAAGAAGCAGTCTGATCGATGTTTTTGTATTCTATAGCATTACGAGTTAACATTCTGCTTACTACAAATTTCAATGCAGAAGGGTTTGGAGTAGTTTCTCCGTATACTGTAATAGGTTGTTTTTTTGTTTTTGTTTCGTCAATTTTAATAATAACGCCTCCTTTTTCAACAAAAGCACTAATTTGTTCTGCAACAGCATCTTTAACATCATCCCAATCTACAATGCTGTATCTTTCGATCGCAATAAAATTTCCAGAAATGTAAACAGTCTTAACAAACGGTAAATAAAACAACTGCTGCGCCAGCGGAGAAGCTTCTGCTTCGTCTATATTTTTGAACTCAAAGTTTTGATTTTGAGTGATGAAATCTTCAAATTCGAACTTTAAAATAGTTGGATTTTGAGTTTCTTTTATAGTGATTTTTGTCATGGTAGTATATTTTTTGCAAATTTACTAAAGTTATTTTCTACTAATACCTATATTTGATTTTTTAATGAAATAATTAAGACTCTTTTCAAAGAAATCGTATTAAATTGCAGGAGTGAAAATTATACAGATACAAAATTGTCTTTATGGAATTTAAAATCAGGGTTTTATTAATTTTTCTTATTTCCTCCTTTTATACTTATTCACAGGAAGGAATACCTGTCTATTCAGATTATTTATCAGATAATTATTACTTAATTCACCCTTCAATGGCTGGCGCGGCGAATTGCGCCAAAATTAGACTAACAGCAAGAAAGCAATGGTTCGGACAAGAAGATGCGCCATCTTTACAAACATTAAGTTTTAATGGAAGAGTAGGAGAGCGTTCTGGCGCGGGTATTATTGTTTTTAATGATAAAAACGGATACCACTCTCAAAAAGGAGTTAAACTGACTTATGCTCACCATATTATGTTTTCTAGAGATGAAATTGATTTAAATCAGCTTTCTTTTGGTATTAGCGGTGGTTTGATTCAGAGTCAGTTAGATGAAACCAAATTTGGAGGCACTTTTGATCCGATTGTTTTTGGTTCTATTCAAAAAGACTCTTATTTCAATATGGATATTGGTGCTTCTTACAACTTTATGGATTTTTATGCGCATGCAACCGTGCAGGGATTATTGGAAACAAGAAGAGAATTATATACAGAATACGAAAGCGATAATCTGCGCAAGTTTTTATTGAGCGTTGGATATGTTTTTGGAAAAAGAAATAATGTTACTTGGGAACCTTCTGTACTTTTTCAATACTTTGATAAAACAAAAGAGAAAACAATCGACTTGAACATAAAAGCCTATAAAAACATGGATTTTGGAAGTCTTTGGGCTGCTTTATCGTATAGAAGAGGTTTTGATGGTGCTCAATATCTTTCTGGAAACGGAGTTGCTTCTCAAAAATTACAATTTTTTACTCCAATAGTTGGCGTAAATTTCAAAAACTTTATGTTTGCCTACACCTATTCTCAAGTAATGGGAGATGTTAAATTTGACACTGGCGGTTATCATCAAATTACTTTAGGAATTAATTTATTCTGTAAAAAAGAACGCTACGATTGTAATTGTCCTGCGGTTAATTAAATTTTATTTTTATGCTTATTAAGTCTGTAAACGGAAAATCACCTCTTATTCCAGAGGATTGTTATGTTGCCGAAAATGCTACAATTGTAGGAGATGTTACTTTTGGAGATTCTTGTAGCGTCTGGTTTAATGCCGTTATTAGAGGAGATGTGCATTTTATTAAAATTGGAAATAAAGTAAATATTCAAGACGGAGCGATTATTCACTGCACGTATCAAAAACATCCAACAATAATTGGAAATAATGTTTCAATTGGACATAATGCCATTGTTCACGGCTGTACTATTCATGATAATGTTTTGATAGGAATGGGTGCTATTGTAATGGATAATTGTGTAATTGAAAGTAATGCGATTGTAGCTGCTGGAGCGGTTATAACCCAAAATACGGTTGTGGAGTCAGGAAGTATTTATGCTGGAGTTCCTGCCAAAAAAGTAAAAGATATTGATCAATCTAATTTTGCCGGCGAAATTGAACGCATTTCAAATAATTATGTAATGTATTCTAGCTGGTTTAAAGAAGAAAAATAGAGAAGAAAATTCCAAATTTTAAATTCCAAATTCCAATGTATTGTTCAATAAGCATTGGAATTTGGATTTTTTTTTATTGGAATTTAAACCTATAGGTTGATTTTTTCGAAGAAAGTATTTTTATAGCTTTCGCTGATTGGAATTCTTTTATCGCTTATTATAACCTTATTTTTCTGAATAGATTTTACGTGTTTTATATTGATGATGTACGATCTGTGAACTCGGGCGAAACCCTTATTTGAAAGCAGATTTTCTAATTTGATTAAACTAATTAACGTCAGCGTAAATTTATTGTCAGTCGTGTAAATTTTTACATAATCTTTTAATCCTTCAATAAAAAGAATGTCAGCAAAGTTTAATTTTACATTTTCGTATTCAGCTCTTACAAACATAAAATCCTGCTCGATTTCTGGAGTGTTTGCATTTTCAGAAACTACTTGAGTCGCTGTTGGCTGTAGAACCTGTTGTGCTCTTACGACCGCTTTTAAAAAACGATGAAACGGAATTGGTTTGACCAAATAATCAACAGCGCCCAGATTAAATCCTTCAACTGCATAATCAGAATAGGCGGTTGTAAAAATTACCAAAGGTTTTTTTTCGATAGTATTTAAAAAATCAATTCCAGAAAAATGAGGCATTTGGATATCCAAAAAAATCAAATCAACATTATTCTGATTGATAAAAGAAACGGCATCAATTGCATTGTTAAAAGAATTGATCAATTCTAATGACTCAACTTTTTTGACAAAATCCTGCAGTAATTCTACGGCTAATGGTTCGTCATCAATAATTACACATTTCATTTTTTTTCAGGATTAAATTGCGATGTTTTGTTTTGGCATTCAAAAGTAATTTGAAACCAGTAAATTAAGTTGTAAAATTTTCATAAAATACTGGTTTCTATTAATCAAAATTTATGCGTTTACGGTAATAGTTTTCGTCAGCGTATATCCATCGGTTAAATTACCTGTCATCGTTGCAAGTTCATCGGCTAAGCTGTCAGAAAAAATATTGTCTTTTGTGTTTGCAGTATCAGCTTGTCCGTGTGCAGCATAATTAGTACTCGAATACACCTGACTAGAAATTGTTTCTGGAAAAGCAATCTGAGTCACCAATAATGAACTGCCAGAACTTGACAAAACTTCAACATGTACATGTGGCGCTCTTCCTTGATACCAGCCTGGGTAAATAGAAATAAAAGAAACATTTCCGTTGGTGTCAGAGGTTTGTCTGCCTCTTAAAAAGTGTACAGAGGTATAATCTGTTTGCTGCATTTGTGTACCGCCGTATTCAGAATAATTTCCGTCTTTGTCGCAATGCCATACATCAACTAATACTCCAGAAAGAGGTTCGCAGTTATTCTTTTTGTTTTCAATCTTCAAGTTAATCAGCAAGGCGATTCCAACTCGGTCAGACTTAATGTTTTCTAAAACCAGCTGACTTGGAGTTTTAATAGGAAATGGCCCTTTTGTCTCAGAAGGAGATACCGTACAGCTTCCGTCGCTAGAAGTCGAGTCGGTTTCATTGTCGCTTTTAGAACATGATTCTAAAATTTTTGAAGCAGTTGCCAATGATGCAATGCCCAAAATACCATTTCTGATGAATTTTTTTCTGTCCATAATCAGTTTTTATTTAATGAATTGCGGTTTTAATTTCGTCCAACTTTAAATTCAAATGAACTCGGTAATATTCGTTATCTTGGGTAATGGTTAGTTCGTGTGCATTAGGATAAAGTAAATCAAGACGATTTTGAATATTTACCAATCCAATTCCTGAGTTTTCAGGATCTTTGACATAATTTTCAATTGTATTCTCGATCCAAAAATCAAGATTATAATCTGTAATTAAGATTTTAATTTTTACGTGCGCAGCGCCTTTATAATCTGTTCCGTATTTAAAAGCATTTTCAACAAAAGAAATCAATAATAAAGGCTCGATAAATTTATTTCTCGTATCGCCGTGAATGTTGATTACAATGTCTTCAATGTTGTTTAATCGTAATTTCTGCAATTCAATATAATTCTGAATATAGTTGACCTCTTTTTCTAAAGCCACCGTTTTATTATCAGTCTCATACAGCATGTAGCGCATAAGTTCAGATAAGGTTACGATGGCATCAGGGACCAAATCAGATTTTTTGTGTGCCAAAGAATAAATACTATTTAGAGAATTAAATAAAAAATGCGGATTGGTTTGTTTGCGCAGGTATATCAATTCTGTATTTGTTCTATGCGTTTCGGCAATCAATTTATTTTGCTGATTATTATAAAACTCGGTTAATGTTCGAATAATCGCGCTAATTGTTATAATCAAAATATAGAAAAAAGAAGGGCCAAGTTTAAAGAAAATCGGCTGTCTCATTTCAATTCGTTGCGGCATCATCATATGATCTTCTCTCGGAAAAAAATGCGGTCCTTGAGGAATCATTCTTGGAGGCATTATATTTTCGGGTCTTAAATGTCTAAATTCTGGAATAAAGAAATTTATTCTCACAACCATAAAAATGGCAATAAGACCAAAAGCAAACATAAAATACAGCCAATATTTTTTTTGCAGAAGATAAGATGGAACCAAATAAAAATAGTTCAGATAAAACAGTACAATCCCTGTAATCCATTGGGCATAAAAGTCGTTTCCCATCTTAAAAGGACTTTCGTAAAACTGGATTAAAGAAGTTAAAATAAAGAAAACCCATATTGCACAATGAAATAGAATTTTGTTGTATCCGGTATTTTTTAAGGTATCTAACTGCATTTATAATTTTATTTTTAATAAAATTAAATCTTTTTTCGTTACCCCTGGAGATAAGCGGTGTTTGAGTTTTGCTTTTACCAGTTCGCCTACTTTTTTGGCATCGCTTTCTGTCGCAAAACTTTTGTTTTCGCTTATGGCCGGAATAATAGTTTGTTTAATGAAAATTTTCTCTTTGAAAGCAATTGTATAACCCCATCCTGAATTTGTTTTAAAAGCAGTGGCTGTTAAAGAGTCCTTCTTTTTGGTACAGGAAATAAAAGACAAAAGCAATACAAAAAGTATCAAACACTTCTGGATGTTGGTCCAGAAGTGTTTTGTGTTCTTAATTGTCATCATCACTCTGCTCTTCTAATGGTCTAAATTCCCAAGCATCATCAAAATAAGTAGAACCAATTCGACCTAACATATAATAACCTCTATTGTTTATTGCAAAAGCAACTGCATCGGTTCTAGACGCACCTTCCATCGGCGTCCTTTCTTCCCATAAATCAGTTGTAGGATTGTATTCCCAAATTGTTTTTACATTTTCTCCACCCACAACATATCCCAATCCATTCATAGAAAAACTAGAAGCATTAGAACGTACAATTGCATAATCATCGTTGTATGAGTAATCGTCGTCTGTATCTTTATCGATATCTCTTTTTCTTGTCCAAGTATCAGCTGCAGGATCAAATTCCCAGAAATCTTCTTGATACACACCGTTGTTTACACCCGTTACTAAATACGCCTTATCTGCAACTACAAAAACGGTCGCATTACGTCTTTTGTTACCGCTGAAACCATTTACCAATGTCCACGAATTGGCTTGATCATCATATTGATAAAAATCTTTCAAGTAATTTCCATCATAACCAGTACCAAAATACGCTTTACCTCCAACTTGAAAACCTACGGCAGCATAACGGCCTGTTCCTGCAAAATCAGCTTTTTGTGTCCAGCTGTTGCTGGCAGGGTCGTATTGATAAAAATCTTTTAGTTTATTTGTTCCATCGTAACCTAGACCAACATATCCTTTTTCATTTAAGGCAAAACTAGAAGCAGAACTTCGTCCTACACCTATAATATCAGCTTTTTGTTCCCAATAGTCGCCAGTTGAATTGTAAATCCATAAATCTTTTAAATATACATCTCCTGTATAACCTCCAACCACGTAGGCAAAATCTCCAATAACGAAACTTGTTGCACTAGATCTTGCCGGACCGTCAAAAGCAGATTTTTTAATCCAGTTTCCCATTAATTCATCATCTTCATCATTACTGCAGCTTATAAAAAAAAGGCTCGAAAAAAGCGCTGTGAATAAAATTCCTTTTTTTAGATTAATCATAGTGTATTTAATTTTATTTATTGTTTGTATTTGATCCCTATTCCCAACACGTAACCATTTCCTGTATTGTAATTGTATAGTTGATGGTTGTCACTGTCTAATAATTTATATTTCTTATCAAAATCGTAACCTGCTTTAAAATTCAAAAACCAATTACGGGTCACGTTTCGCTCGTATTCAAATGCCGACGTCATTTGCGATAAAACTGCTTTTTCGGTCTCACCTGATTTATCTAGATGATAAAAATTTCCGTTAAAGCTGTTCGTTAGCTTAAATTCATTTCTTTCATTGTTCGAATAGGTAATTTTAGAATCAGGAAATCCAATTCTCAAATTAGCTTTTTCGCTAAATTTGTAATCAAAAGCT
>NZ_CAMLIX010000059.1 GCF_946479975.1 uncultured Flavobacterium sp. | reverse complement strand
AATACATCGAACGCTAGACCACAAAAAACCACTTTTGCTTAAACAAACTTATATAAAAACCTAAACAATCTTTATCTATAAAAGCCCATTGCTACACCACCGTCTACGTTTAATGCGTTTCCTGTAGATTTACCTAGTAAACCTCCAACAAAGGCAAAACAAGCGTTTGCAATATCATCTGGCAATATGATTTCGTTTAATAACGTACGTTTTGCATAATAAGCTGGAAGTTCTTCAACTGTAACTCCGTATGCTTTTGCACGACCTTCTGCCCAGCCTCCAGACCAAATATTTGAGTCTGAAATTACCGCATCAGGATTTACGGTATTGACACGGATTTTGTCTGCTCCAAGTTCAGCAGCCATTAAACGTGTTAAATGCGCCTGCGCAGCTTTTGCCGAACCATAACCAGGATTATTCGGACCAGCAACAACTGCGTTTTTAGAAACGATATTCACGATATCACCTCCAAAACCTTGTTTGCGCATTACTTCGATTCCGGCTTTAGAAACAATAAATTGTCCTTTAACCAAGATATCGTATAATCTATCCCACTCTTCTAAAGTATGTTCTGCGATAGATTTTGAAATACTGATTCCGGCATTATTTACCACAATATCAACACCTCCAAAAGCTAGAGACGCTTCATCTAATGCTTTTTCTGTACTTACTTCATCTGTTACATTCAATAAAGTGCTCGAAACGGCATCTTTACCAAATGCTTTTGTAAACTCTGCTGTAGCACCTTCTAAACGCTCTTCGTTAATATCGTTAATGATCACACAAGCACCTTCTTGAGCGAATTTTTTAGCGATAGCTTTTCCAATTCCACCTGCAGAACCAGTGATTAACGCTACTCTTCCAGATAATGCTTTTGGTTTTGGCATACGCTGTAATTTTGCTTCTTCCAACAACCAATATTCAATATCAAAAGCTTCTTGGTGCGGCAAAGAAGTATATTCTGAAACTGCTTCTGCACCTTTCATTACGTTAACTGCATTTACATAATATTCAGATGCTAGACGCGCCATTGTTTTATCTTTAGCAAAAGTGAACATACCAACTCCAGGATATAAAATCACCACTGGATTTGGATCACGCATTGCTGGTGAATTTGATTTTTTGCATGCATTGTAATAGTCTTTATACATTGCGCGATACGCTTCAAAAGCAGGAGTTAATTTTGCTTTAATAGCATCAACATCAGACAAATCTTCGTTTGGATCTAATTCTAAAACCAATGGACTGATTTTAGTTCTTAAAAAGTGATCTGGACAAGAAGTTCCTAATGGAGCTAATTTTGAAAGATCATTAGAATTAATGAATTCCAAAACTCTTGCATCATCAGTATAATGTCCAATCATTTGACGCTCTGATGAACAGAAACCTCTTAAAATTGGAGCCACTTTTGCCGCTTTTAATTTACGATCTGCTTCTGGAAGACTATCAATTTTCTTTCCTCCAAAAACTGGACGCGTTTTTCCGTAATTGCTTTCTAAATATTCCGCACATTTTTCGATTACTTCTAATGTGTTGATATAACTTTCAAAAGCTGTATCTCCCCAAGTAAACAAACCGTGAGAACCTAACATGATACCACGCAATTGTTTACCGTTTTGAGCTGCTTCTTCTAAACAAGCTCTTAGCTGAAGGCCAAGATCAAATCCTGGACGCTGCCAGCCCACCCAGCCGATTTCTCCGTTGAATAATTCTTCTGTGATTTTCTTTCCATCTTTCGCAGCAGCGATAGCAATTGCCGCATCTGGATGTAAGTGATCAATATGTTTGAACGGAAGAAATCCGTGTAAAGGCGTATCGATAGAAGGCGCTTTTGAAGCCAGATCGAAAATACAGTGGTTGAATAATTCTACCATTTCGTCTTCAAACTCAATTCCTCTGTAAACGTTTTCAAGATTACGAAGTCTGTCCAAATACAAAGCTGCACAACCAGATTTTGTCAACGTTCCAATATCTCCACCAGAACCTTTAATCCACATTACTTCAGAAGATGCTCCAGTTAAAGGATCTTTATCTGTAATTTTTACAGAAGTGTTTCCTCCTCCGTAGTTGGTCAATCTTAAATCTGCCCCTAACAGGTTAGAGCGATAAATAAAAAGCGCTACTTCATTACCAGCCAATGCTGCGGCCTTAGCATCATCCCAAAGGTAGCTTACGTGCTTAAAATTTGTATTAATTGTGTTTGTATCCGACATATACTTTTATGTTATTTTCTTGAATTATTTATAATGAGTTACCAATTCCTACCAAAACAATCGAAAGCATTATCAGCCCGATTCCCCAAATGAAAGTTCTAAATGTCTTTTTAGAAACTCCCGACCATTCTTTTAAATAAAAACCCCAAAAATTTGCCGTCAGGATTATAGTTGCCATGTGTAAAATCCATGAACTTGCGCCATTTCCTAATTTGCTTTCTCCCATTCCGTAAAAGAAAAATTGTAAGAACCACATGGTTCCAGCAAGTGCAGAAAACAAAACGTTTTTTGTTATTGGAGTAGCTTTATTGGTATAATCACCAATAGTTTTATTTTTAAAATTTAAATAAAGACACCAGAAAAAGTTGGTTGTTAAACCGCCCCAAAGCAAAACGATATACGTAACATTGTTTTGAAATAAAGGATTACAGCCGTTAATTACAGCTTGTTCTGCCATTGGTTTTCCCGCTTCGATTCCGTAATTAAAAAAGGAACTTAAAATACCCGAAATAACAGCTACCGTTAAACCTTTTACTAAACTGAAATCTTTGTCTTTATCTTCGTGACCTGTAGCAAAATCTTTTTCTTTTAAAATACCTGCTTTTCCAGAAATTGCAATTCCTAAAAGGCAGACTGCAACTCCCAATAAAACCAATTGACCGCCTGAACTTGCCAGCATATCGCTAAAAGAAATTTTACCTTCTGTTGGATATAAATCGTAATAAATGGATGGAACCAAAGCTCCAAATGCAGAACAAAAACCAAGTGTGATTGAATTTCCTAAAGACATTCCTAAGTAACGAACGCCCAGACCATAAGTTAAACCTCCAACTCCCCAAACAAGCCCCATTGCATAAGTAAAAGCTTTTATAGATGGAGAAGCTGCTGCGATAATTTCCCCAAAATGCGGAATCGTTAAATAGGCTGCGATTGGTGGGACAATCAGCCAAGAGAAAAATCCTCCAACTAGCCAATAACTTTCCCAAGCCCAGTCTTTTACTTTCTTAAAAGGCATATAAAAACTACCCGAAGAAAATCCTCCGATAGAATGAAAAATGATTCCTAATAATGATTCCATTTTATTGTTTTTGGTTTAAGGTGAGTTTGATAGTAATTTGGTTTTGTAAAATAATAGAATGTAAAAAACAAAACTGTCCTGTACTATCCTTTACAGATTTCGTAATTTTTGTTAAAACTAAAGATTATCACAAATAACGTTTTGTAATTATTGGATAAATAAATTTAAAATGGCTATTTTAGCAATCGATTTCGTAATTATTGATTCTGTATTTGTGTTAAAATTTAAAAATTATAAAAAAAAGATTACAAGTCTTATTGAATCTACTTTTTTATAATTATTTAAAGATGAAGCCGTTATTAAATAACGAAAGAAATTTTTTTAATAAAAGTTAGAATTAAAAATGAGTTTCATTGAAATATGAGACAAATTTCCCTACATCACCATGATTAAACTTATTAAAATAGACGAAGATTCAAGGGTTCCAAAGTACAAACAAATTGTTGACTCTATTCTTCAAAACATCGCCAACGGAAATCTTAAGATCAATCAAAAAATTCCTTCTATCAATAGTTTCAGCGAAGAATTTTATATGTCTCGCGATACTGTAGAAAAGGCTTATAATATTTTAAAGGAAAGAAAAATCATTTCTTCTATTAGAGGAAAAGGCTACTATATTACCAGAACAAAGTTAGAATCTAAAGTAAATATCTTGTTTCTAACCAATAAGCTGAGTTCTTATAAAATGAAAACCTACAGTTGTTTCATTGATACACTAGGAGCCAATGCACATGTAGATCTTCAAATTTACCACTGCGACGAAACATTATTTTTGAATATTTTAGATAAGTATGAAGGTGCGTATGACTATTATGTTATTACCACTCATTTTAAAACAGACGAATTGAAACATTTGAGTTTTACAGATGAAGTTGTAAATGCGATCAAGAATATTCCGCAAGAAAAATTGGTTGTCTTGGATAATATCAAATTAGGAACTGGTAATGATGTCATTAAAATTTATCAGGACTTTGAAAATGACATTTACAATGCCTTGAAAGAAGGATTGCATAAAATAAACAAATACAAACGCTTGATTTTGGTTTATCCAGACAAAGCGGTTTACCCTTATCCGAGAAGAATTTTACACGGATTTAGAAAGTTCTGTGTAGAACATGAAATCAATTTTGAAATTTTAGGTGAAGTTTATGATGATATGATTCTTAAAAAAGGTGATTTATTTATCACAATTGAAGAATCTGATCTGGTAAATCTAGTAAAACAGATTCGCGATGAAGAATATGTTTTAGGAAAAGAAATTGGCGTTATATCTTATAATGACACTCCTCTAAAAGAATTATTAGGAATCACGGTAATGTCAACCGATTTTAATATCATGGGAGAAACCGCTGCTAGAATGATCTTAAACAAAGAAAAAGGTCAGTTTAAAGTTCCTTTTAATTTTATTGATAGAAATTCGATATAAGGTGCTAAGGTTCTAAATTTTGAGATGCTAAGTTTTCTATTCTTTGTGATGAAAATAGCGCAGAGAACGCTAAGAATTATCGCAGAGTTTAGAAGTTTTTTTTATTAGTAGACGTATGAGTTCGCAATGATGCACGCACAGCTTTGCGAACTTTTTAACTCTCATAAAAGCATTACTACAAAAAATCTTTGCGCACTTTGCGTTAAAATCTCCAGCCCTAAAAAAACATACTTTATAATAAAAAATAGCGCAGAGGACGCTACGAATTATCGCAGAGCTTGGAAGTTTTTTTTAATTTGTATCCGCATAAGTTCACAGTTATGCACACACAGCTTTGCGAACTTTTAAACTCTCATAAAAACATTACTACAAAAAATCTTGCGCACTTTGCGTTAAAATTACCAACCTTGAAAAACACATAAAAAAACCTCGCCTTTATCAAGCGAGGTTTTTAATTATTCTCTAAAAAGAAAATTATTTTTTAGATTCTTCGATAGAAACTTTTCTAAACTCTTTTAAAAGTTTTTCAATTTCTAAAGTAGCTTTACGTGCTCTTGGACCTGCAGCTTTAATTCCTTTTTCAGTTAAAGATTCTGCTTCTGCTTTAAATGTGTCAATTTCGGCGTTGATTTTTACTAATAAATCTTTCATGCTTATATATTGTTAAATTAAGCCACAAAAATAGAAGTTTGTGTGAGAGTTACAACAAAATTGCTGTTAAATTTAATGCAGTTTTTCATTCATTTTCTTTACAATAAATTGACTTTAATTTTCAGCAAGCCCTCTAAACACGCAACACTTTAACTTTCAAATACTTATTCTTAAATTACATTTTTAAACAAGCAGCACAGCACTTTGTAGAAAGTATTATAAAAAATATTAAACCTGTACGAATTGAGTCTAAAAGTCTTACTATTTGTTAATTTTCATGTAGAAAAATTACGCTGAAAAGGAAAAAATTACTCATTTCATGTCTTACAAACACCTATTATTTGACTTCAACTTGAATTTTTGCCGAAAGCTGTTTTGCTAAATTGGTAACGTAATTGGTAAAAAACGCTGAATCATTAAAGCCTCTATCCGCGCTCAATTCCCACGCTGCGATTGCATAGTAACTAATTTCTTTATTATTTTTAATTTTTAACTTTGCTAAATACGAATCTGTCAGTGAACCCGTTTTTGGAGCTTCGAGATAACCTTCGTAAATTTCGGCAGGAACTAGTATTGCAGTTCCTAAAATCCATTTACGTTCGTATGTCAAATAATCGTGCTGAATTAAACATATCCAATTTCCCGCCTCAATAACCTGCAAAGGATTTTTATTATTCAAATTAGAAATTGCTGCCAGAAATGTTTCCTTTCCTTTAATTCCGTTTATTGAAACCGTATTTTTATAACCGTACATACCAGGCCATATCGAAGTTGTTTCCTGTACTTGATACACATTATTAGATGCTTTCCAATTGTGATAATTATAACTCAAAATAGAATTAACTGGACCTTCACTTACAATTTTGAAAGTTGTTTTTTCGACATTATTAATAGTATCATTCAGTAAAATTCCGAGTCTATTGATTCTATTATTAATCAGTAATGCGTAACCACCCAAACCAACAGAATTTCCAACCGGAAAAATATCTCTTCCCCAATCGTACATTACGTGATAATTATCTTCAACAGCACCTTCACTATTAATTCCAACATTTTCTGGAGTAATTGCGGGAATTTTTTTTCCAAAAACATCTTTAGAATTTCTTCCATCTAAATAATGTCTAAAACCTACTTTATCATTTTCCCAAGTCGGGCCGTCTGTCTGATATTTTTGATAACCTAATTTTTTAAACACCTGATCTGCCAGCAGAACTTCTTGCGTGTCAGCGTGAACGGGCAAGTTCTTCCCTTCTCTTTTTCCAAATCGAACACTTGTTTTTATGGTAAACTTCGGATCGATTTCTGACCATTTCAATTTTACAATCTTTTCTTCATTTGGCAAGAAATCAGCAGTAAAAAAAAGTTCATCCCATTTTCCATCTCCGTTAAGATCGTTTGTTTGTGCTGGAATAGTATCTTTTTTAAAAAGTAAAATAGGAAAAACTCCTTTACCTTCATATTCCTTTAGATTTTCTCTATTTATAGAAATTGCTTTTTGAGACAAAGCGATCGAACTACTATTTTTTAAAACAATAGTTTTTTCTGAAACATATTGAGAAACTTTACAGCTAGATAAAACAACTCCAGCTAGAGTAATAGGAAGATAAAATAATATCGATTTTTTCATTCTTTCTGTAAATTATTATTTTCTAATAACAATTTAAGAGAATTAATTGTTTTAACAACACTTAATAATAAAAACTTAATCAGCAGTTTTTAAAGTTGTAAAATGAAAATGCAGGATAAGAAATCAATCTTACCCTGCATTTCACGGCATGCCATTATTCAAAATGGCTATACCAAAAAGTTAAAATAATTACATTAAGTAATACATCGCTTTATAATATTCTGGAAACTGAATTGTGTTGTACTCTTTTGAATAATTTTTTTCGGTTTCAGAATCAAATTTCTTTCTAAAAAAAGCTTTTATTTCTTTAAAAATTTCTCTGCTTGTCTTACACTCATCAAACAAAATTAGATTGTTCATCATTTTTAAAAATGATAGGCTCGTATAATATTGTTTGTCAAATAAACAAACCAAGGCATTTGTATTTATGTTTTCTTGTAAAATTCCCAGCAATTCTTTCTTAGAATAAACTACATATATAGTTCGGTCATATTGCTTTGCTTTGTCTTCAGAAGTATCAAAAAATGACTTTTCAAAAAAATCAAAATCAGCTTTTAACTTTCGCTTAAACATTTTTAAAAAGACTCCTTTATCATCTAATAGTAACCTGGTTTGATATCACCAATAGCATCTGTAGCATACACTAACAAACTATTTACATTTCCATTCGCAATTGTGACAGCATCTGTTGTACTTGTCAATTTCACTCTAGGAATCAAAATTCCTTTGTCATTCGAAACCACTTCTAATTGCGCTGATTTGCTCGGATTCAATGTACCTACACCAACCTGCGAATAAACTGAAACAGATCCTAAAACAACAAATAAAGGGAGTAATCTATTTTTCATAACATTAATTATTATGCGTTTAATTTATTTTATTAAATCTTTAAAATCCAAACATCTAGATTTGATGCTGCAAAGTTCTTGTGAAAATAGATTTGATTTTGCCCGTAAAAGTTTTTAAACTTATAGATTAAGGTAAATGTGAAGATTTAAGGTTGTTTAGGCTATAAATATTGGAATTAATATTCTCCAAAAGGCAAAATTAGATAGTCATTCATTGCTTTGTATAGTAATATGAGATCTGGTAAATCAAAAAACCTGCAATCTCATTTTCATGAAATTGCAGGTTTTAAAATTATTTACTTGGTTATTAAGCTAGAGGTTCTTAATTTCTTTTTTTAGTTTTTGTAAAGAAGCATCTTGTAATTGTTTAATCTCTTTAATTACAATTTGAGCAATTTCTGTTGCTCCTTTTAAAGATAAATGTGTATCATCTGCTTTATCTTTATCGTAATACGGGTTTTCGCCAGATTTAAAATGTAAATGAAGTTTTTTTGATTCTTCGGGTCCGTAAGATTGTTCTAGTAATTCAGTGTAATATTCTAGATCGATAAATGGAACCTTATATTCCTGAGCTACCAAACGCGTTTCTAATGTGTAATCGCCATGCGTGGGAATAAGAACTCCTTTTTCATTAAAATTACGTCTCGAAATAGAAGTTAACAAAATGGGAATTGCTCCCTTTTCTCTGCTTTCTTTTACAAACCTAATTAGATTATAACGATAAGCTGTATGCGGATTGGTATAACGACTTGGATCTTCTATTTTTGCATCGTTGTGTCCGAACTCAATAAATACATAATCTCCTTTTTCTAATTTATTGTAAATTGAATCCCAGCGCTTTTCATCTATAAAACTTCTAGTACTCCTGCCATTTTGTGCTTTGTTTACTACTTTAATATTAGAGGTAAAAAAAGACTGAAGTACTTGTGCCCATCCATGTTCTGGATTTTTATCGGGATCTTTTTTGTTTGCCATAGTAGAATCGCCTATACAATATAAGGTTGTTTTCTGCGCGAAAGATACAGATGTAATCAAGAGTGCTAAAAAAATGTATTTTTTCATTTTACTTAGTTAGTCATTAGTAATTTAGAGGTATTATAAATCATAGACACACTGCAGTGCGTCTCTACAGAAAATCTTTGTCTTCTTAATTTCTTTTACATGGTGTTCTTTGAATCTCTTCATTATGGTTTCGAGACGGCAGTTGGCACACTTGCCTTTTGTCCTATAATTACATCTGTCATTAGAACATTTTCTGCATTTTCGTTAGAGAGTGCGTTTTTGGCTTCTCTAATCTCTATATTCTTTAATGATATGTTTCTTATTTTTTTTTCTGGAAATCCTTGAATTACTATTCCAGATTCTGATGCTTTGTTACAAGTAATATTCAAAAAATGTACATTTGATATATCCGATTGAAAACCTTTGCCTTCTCCATGATAATTGGAAGTAATGTAAATACAATCTTCTACTTGGTCTAATTGAATATTTCGAACAAAAATATTTTTGATAAAACCTCCTCGATCGGCATTGGTTTTTAAATAAACGCCTCTTTTTAAATAACCAACTGTTTTGCAATTCTCTACAAAAACATTCTGAACACCTGCTGACATTTCGCTTCCTATTACAACTCCATGTAATCCTTTAAAATTGCAATTTCTAATGACAATATTTTGACTTGGCGTTGCTGTATTAGCTCTCCCCTCATGATCTCTTCCTGCTTTAATGGCAACATTATCGTCTCCGTTATCAAAAGTTACGTTTTCAATTAGTACATCTTTTGTATACTCTGGGTCTATTCCGTCGTTATTATGATTTAATGATTTATAACTTATGCCACGAATGGTTATACTTTCTGATTTTAAAAGATGAAGACACCAAAACGGAGAATTTTCTATCCTGATATTTTCTACTAATACATTTTTACAATTCAAAAATTGAATCATCTGCGGTCTTAAAAAATAACCATCTCCAAATTTTCTATCCTTTAAAGGAGTATTGTTATGATTCATTTCACGACTTAAGTTTTTTCCTGTACTTTCTTTTGCTTTAAAAGTTTTCCAGATCTTACCTCCTTCTCCATCGATTACACCTTCGCCTGAAATAGCAATATTGGTACAATTATTTGCATAAATAAGCGGACTATAATTGTACAGCATTGTTCCTTCCCAGCTTGTTAAAACCATTGGCAGATAATCGTTTGGATTATCACTAAACTTAATTTTTGCACCTTTTTCAATCCTTAAATTTACATTGCTTACAAAATGAATTGGTCCATTTATTTTATATATACCTTTTGGAACAATTATGGTTCCTCCATTATTTTTTTTGCACAAAGCCATCGCTTTATCAAAAGCTTTTTTATTGTTTGTAATAGAATCGCCTTTTCCTCCCAATGTCAAAACATTAATCCGATAGGAAGTTATTATGGGAAGCTGAATTCTTTTTACAATTGAATCCATTTTATCTGAAGGGAAATCGCTTTGCTGCGCAAATGAAGTCCACGAAAGCAGGATTAGAAATAAAAATTTAAGATTCATTTTTTGATTTTTTTTTAATATTAAGTCCGTTTTTCAATTTCAGTATTGTGCACTACTGAAACTGAGACCGTGACTGCCGACTTAAAAATATTACTTTACTATAGAATACCAATTATCAACTTTATCCCTAAGAATATTTTCTATCAAATATTGTGAAGCTTCTTTTTTAGAAAGTTGATGCGACCAGCTCACTCTTTTTGAAGGCTGATATCCCTCTCCTGTACAATTGTATTCGGCATAAAATGCTTTTTTTTCTGCTTCAGGTTTCGACCAGTTTTCCCAGCCTTCTGGTTTTATTTGTTCACCCATATCACAATTTATAAAAACTGTCTTTGCATAAATACGCCACGGTCTACCCAAATAAACGTCTTTAGCATCAGCATTTGCAGTTAGTTTGCAATTTTTGAAAACAAAACCAAAAGCCGTTCCCTCTGGAGTTGATGCTGCCGTTATATAAGAACTTTTAATGCTGTGAATGATACAATTTTCAAATAAAGCTGTAGCTCCTCCAAAAATAAAATCTGTAGTTCCTTCAATATAACAATCTTTAAAATACTGTTTTGCCTCTTTTCCAGACAAATACAAGGTATCTTGATTTCCTAAAAGATTACAATTTGAAATTGTAACTCGGTTTGCCACAACTGATAATGCAATGGCTTGTCCGTGCTCTCCCGAAGTATTTTTGATGGTTAAATTAGACGCCGAAAAATCATCTCCTTCAACTAAAAGTGTATAGGTATAAAAAGTACTATTTCTTCCTAAAGCTATTTTAGAAAAATTATCATCAAAAGTAATAATGGTATTTTCTTTACTTTCTCCTTTCAAAATCACATTATTATTCCATTCTGGAATGCGAACTTTCTCATTGTAAATTCCATTTTTTACATAAATTGTGACTTTTTCATAAGGAAAGGCAGGACAGGCATAAACCGCATTTTGAATTTTAGTAAAATCTCCTGAACCATCTTGTGCCACAGTAATTAAAGTAACATTCTTCTTTTCAGAACTAGACACTTTTGTTCCATTTTTTACAGCCCAGTCTGGAAATCGTTTTAAAACTTCTTTCGGGGCATCTGTGTACCAAGAATAACCATTTCGCCTTTCTGCACCAATTTGATCAATTGATTTCTTTTTTATTCCGTCACGATCACAGAAAAAAGGTTCATTGGTTTCTAAATCCATAAAACGAGCCCAAAGAGGAGTCGCATTTACAGCCGGAATCATTTTTTTGTCAATAATTTTTCCAGCATCATTTAGAACTCTCTTTTCTTCGAGATTGGTTATTTTCGTTTTTTCGAACCATTCAACAGCGCTTTTTACAGAAGTTACTATTTCTCTCGACGGTTTATCAATAGACATTAATAATAAAACAATTTTTGCAGATTCGTAACCGCTTAAAGAAGCCAGCTCAAATGCTCTTGCATTGGCTGGTTCCAAAGTCACTTCGTCATGCTGTGCGCACCAAGCTGTTAAAACACCATTTTGCTTGTACTGCGTTTTTAAAATACAGTCAATTCCTTTTTCAAAAGATTTTTTACATTTTTCAACAATCTCTTTTGAAGGTTTAATACTGTAATAATCCGTCTCATCTGCAACCGCTCTTATAACATTCATGATATTAATCATCGAATCGTCATTGTAGGTTATATGCGTATAATAGCCTTTTTTTAAAGGATAAAACTGTGGCCATCCTCCATTTGAATATTGAGCTTCAAGTAAATAATTTAAGCCTTTTAAAAATGATTCTCTATAACGCTCCTCTTTTGTTTGAGCATAAATTCTAGACATAAAAAGCATTTCCTGACACGTTGCCCCATTGTCTGTTGTGGTTTCAGCAGCTGTTTTTTTTAGAGCAATTAAATCTTTTTTCTGCTTTTCAGTAAGCTCATCCTGCATTTGAATATTCTTTGGCCAGCCTCCAATATCCCTTTGATAAAGCAAAACATTTTCGGCTATTTTTTTGGCTTCCGACGAAGCAAACCAAGCTGCATCATTTTTACGAATAATATCAGGCCATTTTTTATACATATTTTGAGCCTGAAGTCCGAAACCTAAAAATAATGTAAGTAGTAATATTGTTTTTCTTAATTGTGTCATTTTAATATCTTTTGCTTTTCATGTAAACAAGATTTAAGTCATCTTGTAATCAAAACATCATATTTATTTTATAAAAAAGTAAGAAAAATCATTTAAAAGCATTTTAAAGCGTTATTTTGCAATAAAACGTCTTGTAGTATTGATTTTAAATTTTATCACTTAAGAATTTACTTATGAAAGCCATTTTTTTAAATCAACAAAAATCTATTTTTTCTATTTTGTAATTCTAAACCAATCTACTGCCACATTTCCAGAATCATTTTTCACTTCTTTCCCTAACGCAAAAATTCCTACTTTAGCACCAATCCATTTTCCTTCTTTAGCGGTAAATTCACTTCCAACAGGTTGATAATTTTTATCATCTAAACTATAAAAGAAATTACACAGACCTCCTTTTTTGATTTGCATTCTCAAATAAATAGTATTGTTTTCTATTAAAATTGGTTTAGATTCTGTTTCGGTAACTGTCTTATCGAAAGTTCCCGTTTTTTGACTGATATATAATTTTCCATTGTCATTTTTAAAACACAGATAACTATAATCTAAACCCATAATAATTAAACCTGTTGATTCTCCGTTAATTCTTGAATTAAAAGTCAATTTTGTTGTGGCTGTAAATTCTTCAGCAGGAAATTTTTGAAGCAATAAATTTGGAGCATTAAATATATTTTGAGAAGTCGTATTGCAAAATAAATTCAGATATCCTAAAGCTGTTGGAAATCCAAAATTGATTTGTTTATTGGCCTGCCACTGCCATTGTAATCCTAATTTAGGTTCGTTAAATTCATCCGAAGTTGCGGGAACTTCTATAGGATATTTTTTCCCAACGTTTGGTTTTTTATAAGTGGTAACAGGTTCTCCAATTCCATTATTATCAAAGTCCTGCCCCATAACCGGCCAATCGTTCACCCATTTCATAGGTTGTAAATGAACGACGCGTCCGTAAGCTCCTTTATCCTGAAAATGAAAAAACCAATCTTCTCCCGTTTGTGTAGTAACCCAAGCACCTTGATGGGGTCCGTTTATGTTTGTTGAACCTTGTTCTAAAACCTTCTTCTTTTCATAAGGCCCGAAAACATTTTTCGATCTTAGTACCGTTTGCCAGCCCGTTGGAACACCTCCAGCCGGAGCAAAAATGTAATAGAAACCATTTCGTTTATAAAACTTTGGACCTTCAATTGTGCCTTCACCTTCATGTCCGTCGATGACCATCACTTCATCATTATTTATAATCGTTCCTTCAGCATTCATTGTACATACAACCAGTAAACTTTTAATCTGAGCACGGCTTCCTGCAAAAGCATAAGTCAAATAAACTTTACCATCAGTATCCCAAAGCGGACTGGGATCAATTAGTCCTTTTCCTGCTTTTACCAAAAGTGGTTCTGACCAAGGTCCTTCTGCTTTTTTGGCTTTAATCATGTAAATTCCAAAATCGGGATCTGGATAATAAATATAGAATTCATTTTTATGATAAGTTATGCTTGGCGCCCAAACTCCGTTCCCGTGCTGCACTTTATCATACGTTTCAAATGGTGGCTGTTTTACTAGGGCGTGACCAATAATTTTCCAGTTTACTAAGTCTTTCGAATGTAAAATTGGCAAGCCTGGAATACAGTTAAACGAAGAAGCTGTCATATAATAATCATCGCATACGCGAACAACATCCGGATCCGAATAATCGGCATGAAGAATAGGATTTGTATAGGTTCCGTCACCATTATCAGGTGTCCAAACTTGTGCAGTATTCTTCTGAAAATAAAAAATGGAAAGAAGAAAAAAGATGATTTTTATATTTTTCATTTTTGGAACTATTATTTTTCTGGGACTAACATTTGTTTTTTTATTTCGACTAAAAGGAGAAATCACACTAGAAGCTCTACAAAAATTGGATTCTCTTTACGGAGTTACTTGCAAAGATTTCTCCTTCGTCGAAATGACAAACTATATTCAAATAATTAATACTTAATAATCAACCATTAACAATTAAAAAATTATCTATTCAATTCTAAAGCTGCCAAAATAAATGGTCCAGTTGCTTTAGGATCGTTGTCTTTTTTTCTTTCGTTAACGTAGTATTCATAAGAACCATCACGGTATGGATTTCCACCTAAACCAGCAACTTGACAGCAGTTTGTTAATGTAATTCCACCATCTGCATCTACTTTTTTAATTAAGATTTTCGTTAAACCATCAAAAGCTTTGTTTGCTGATTTTTTGAATTTAGCTGGTAAATAACCTTTGTTAGCGCCTTTAGCAAAAGCATAAGAAAACATTGCAGAACCAGAAGCTTCTAGATAGTTATCTTTCCTGTTGGCTTTATCTGTAACTTGATACCATAAACCAGATTTATCTTGAAATTTAAGTAAAGCCTCAGAAACATTATTCAAATATTGAATTAATTCTTTTCTTTTTGGATGGTCTTTTGGCATATAATCTAAAACATCAACCAAAGCCATTACATACCAGCCTAGAGATCTTGACCAGAAATTTGGAGAATTTCCTGTTTCCTTATTAGCCCAAGGCATTTGTTTGCTTTCGTCCCATCCATGGTATAATAAGCCAGTTTTTGGATCTGTTGCTTTTAACTGAATCAATTCAAATTGTTTTGCGATATCGTCGAAGCTTTTTCCGTTTTCAAATTTAGCTGTGTATTCAGCATAAAATGGCTCTCCCATGTACAAACCATCTAACCACATTTGATTTGGATAGATTTGTTTGTGCCAGAATCCGCCACTTTGAGTTCTTGGCTGTTCTGTAAGCTGTTTACGAAGTAATTGTGAAGCTTTTAAATATTTCTCATCTTTTGATTCTGCATAAACATCAAAAAGCAAACGTCCCGGTAATACTAAATCAATATTATATTTATCGAATTCATACGTATTGATACTTCCATCTGCTTGAACCAACTGATCTACATATCCTCTAACATACGCTTTGTATCTCGCATCTGGATTTTTTTTGTATAATTCTTCGATTGAATGTAAAACTAAAGCATGCACATAATCCCATTTTGGTTTTTTAGCGTCATCCAGCATGTATGATTCTGGATGGCGTTTCATCAATGTCAAAGCCATTTTATCAGACCACTTTGCATTTTTTGCTATTACGATATCTTTTTTTGCTGGTTCCTGAGAAGTTACTTTACAACTTGTAATAGTCATTGCACAAATCATCAACACCGACATAAAATAACTTTTCTTTCTACTGTTTTTCATTTCAAAATATATTTAAATTTTACTATTTTTCTAATTCTATTGCTGCTAAAATAAAAGGTCCTAATCCATGAGAATTATCTACTTTTATTTTCTCACCTATATAATATTCGTAAGATCCATCACGGTAAGGATTTCCGCCTAATCCTGCACTGGCACAAACTTGTGTAATATGAATTTCACCATCTGGATCTGTTGTAATCAATTTGCTGGTTATACCATCAAAACCTTTTAAAGCAAGTTTTTTATAACTTTTTGGCAAATATCCTTTTCTGACTCCTTTTGCAAAGGCGTAAACAAACATTTCAGAACCTGATGCTTCAAGATAATTTCCTTTCTTATCTCCTGCATCTGTAACTTGATACCACAATCCTGACTTATCTTGATACTTTGCAACAGCCTTTGAAATATCATTTAAATACTTAATTAGTTCTTTTCTTTTTGGATGTTCTTTCGGCATATAATCCAGAACATCGGTCAATGCCATCATATACCAGCCAATTGATCGAGACCAGAAATTTGGCGATGTTCCACTTTCCTTGTTTGCCCATTCCATTTTTTTACTTTCATCCCACGCATGAAAAAGTAATCCTGTTTTTTTATCTAAAGTATGAAGATGTATCTGCTCAAACTGCTTTGCAATATCATCAAATCCTTTATTATTTTCAAACTCTGCGGTATATTGAGCATAAAAAGGAGTTCCCATATATAAACCATCAAGCCACATTTGATTGGGATAAATTTTCTTGTGCCAAATCCCACCCGAAATTGTTCTAGGATGCGTTTCTAACTGCTTTCTCAAAAGCTGCAACGCTTTTAAATATCGCTCGTCTTTTGTTTGTTTATATACATAAAAAAGTCCCTTTCCCGCATTGGTATAATCAATATTATAATCCTCCAATTTATAATTAAGAATTTCTCCAGAGCTGTTAATTACCGTTTCATAATAGTTTTTTACATAGTCAGCATAAACAGGATTATTGGTATTTTGATATAACCTTTCAAAAGCCGTCATGACCAATCCTAATTTATAATCCCATTTTGGTTTTTCATTATTATCAATCTGCCATGCTTTAGGATTTCTTTTCATTATTGAAAGTGCCATCTTTTCACACCATTTCAAATCTTTTGAAATTTCCTGCGCATTACTTCTTGAATAGGCAAAAACAAGAAAACCAATCAATAAAACTCTAATAATATAATTTTTCTTTCTATTCATTTTCAACATTTAATGCTATTAATATCCAATTCTATTGCAGCCTAAACCAACATTCGAAGAAACATTCAAACCATTTACTTTATTTAATCCTTCCTAATTTTGACCTGATTTACTTAAAAACTTTATCTAAAAATCGTGTTGTATAAGAAATTGTTTCTGTAAACCAAGGTTCGTAAAACCAAAATGAATGCGGCGAATCTGGAATTGTATGTACTTCATTATAAATTTTATTTTCATTCAAAATCTTTATCATATCATCTCTGCCTGCGTGAAATCTCGGAATACTGCTGCAGATATATAATATCGGCGGTGTATTTTTATCGGTATGACTCAATGCAGAAGCATTTTTCCAATTTTCTGGAATTTCGTCTGATTTTCCTCCCAGCCAAAAAGCGGCCATATCTCCTTCTGATGATTCTGGATGCTTGAATGCTAAAACTCCGTCAACATCAATTATCGCATTTACTTTTGATGATGATTTGCTTTTAAAAAATACATCTTCAAACATCTTACTTCCATTAGTTGTACCAATTAAAGTTGCCATTTGTCCTCCCGAAGAACAACCTAAAACCGCAATTTTATTTGGATCAATATTAAATTTAGATGCATTATCTTTTATAAATTTTATCGCATTTTTCACATCAATAACAGCTGTTGGATATTTTGCTTCTAATGACAATCTGTATTCTAGAGCAAAAGCAGAATAACCTTTTGATGCAATTTCTTTGCCTAAAAACTGCATTTGATTTTTATTTCCTGATCTCCATCCTCCGCCATGAATCATAATTACGGCTGGATTTTTTTTCTTTTTTGTATTGATGAAAGCATCAAAATGTAAAATTCTGTCCTTTTCCTGATGGTAAACTAAATCCAAACTTTCTTTAACGTCTGCATTTGGTTTTACTTCTGGAATTTTGATGAAAGGATATTTCTTTACCAATTTCGTAAAAGTGCTTTTTATGGTATAAGACGTATCAATCTGATAGTTTTGACTTTGAGCCAAAATACTATAAAAAAACAGCACTAAAATTACTCTCAATATTTTCATTTTCAATCTTTAACTTTTCAGTTAAGAAAGGAGTCTGACCATTGTCAAACTCCTTTTTAACTCCTTCAAAAAAAATAACTCAAAAAACTAACAAATTACTAATAACCAGGATTTTGAAGAAACTCTTTATTTTGGTTTAAATCCAAAACGCTTTGTGGTATCGGTCTTAATATTTTAAGCTTACCATCAATACCAACAAAATTTGCTGCTTTTATTTTATAATTATGTGCTGATGCTCTTGCCACCAAAGTTCCAGTTCGTTTTAAATCAAACCATCTTTTATACTCTCCTAATAACTCACGCCCTCTTTCATCTAAAATATAGTCAATGTTGAACTCTGCTGCTGTTGCATTTGTAACACCTGCTCTTCTTCTTACTTCATTTAAACGATCTAAACCAGTTGTTGGCACTCCCGCTTTAAGATAAGCTTCTGCTGCTATTAAATACGTTTCAGCTAATCTTGAAACAATAATATCTCTGGTACTCACAGGTCCCGTGCTTGTTGGTGTAGTTGGATCTGGATCGTCAAATTTCTTAACTGGGATAGTATAACAGTCCAAATTTTTGATTAAAGTATGAGCTGCAGAATATTCTCCCCAAGGATGATAAACAAACGTTGCCGCTTTTCTAGAGGCATTTGCTGTATTCCAAGCTGCTCTATCTGCAAGAGTAAACCATTTTGGCTCATAAAAATGTCTCACTTTTATGATACCACCACTTGTTGGTCTATAAAACGGATAATAAAGAGTTGTAGTCGCTTTTCCGTTTACATTTACAGTTTCTTCTAAAATCTCTGTCATAAAAGTGGCATCCCATCTCTTATCTCCTTTTTCATATAATCCTAAGGCATAATCTGTTGGGCATAAATTGTAACTTCTTAATGGAGCACCAGTTTCTGAACCTCCTAAATAAGAACTGAAATAATAAAACTGATTATTTCCTAATTTTGTAGGATCGGTACTTGTAGAAGCTTTGTCATACTGAACAGAGAAAATTGTTTCTGCATTTAAATCATTTCCAGGTTTGAAAAGATCTGCTGTAGCAACATTCAAAGCTTGTCCTGCAATAGCTGCATCTGCATAAGCTGCTGCTTTTGTAAAATCGTCTGCTTTACCAAAAGTTTCATAACCTCTTGTAAGATAAACTTTTGCCAGTAAATCATTCACGGCTCTTTTGTTTACTTTTCCTGATGTGCTGTATGCTGTTGTTCCAACATTTGCTAAAGCAAAATCCAAATCACCAATAATTTGATTGTAAACTTCTTCGGCTGTATTTCTAGTGAAAGACAAAATCGGTGTTGTAATATGATCATTTACAACAGGAACTCCTCCATAAGTCTGCACTAATAAAAAGTAAGCTTGCGCCCTTAAAAATCTCGCTTCACCTACCTGACTATTTAAAACTGATGTCTGCTCTGTTACTGTAGAATAATAAATAGTTTTATTTACAGATTGAATTAACTGATAACATGGATTGTACAAATCAGCAACATTTTCTGATGATGGTATCAAAAGTGTGTACTGGCTTAAACCCGCTGGTTCAGGAGTTCTACCCTCTGCATACATATCGGTTCCTGATTCAAACAACCAAGGATTTCCTCCATAAATACTTTTAAGCCATGCATAATTTGTATTTACTAATAACTGAAAACCTGATGCTTTTTTATACGTTTCATCAGCAGGAACATACGATTTACTTTCTTCTTCAATATAATCACTGCAAGAACTTAGAGATACAGCAATTACTCCTAGCATTATTATTATTTTTTTCATTTGATATCTTTATTAAAATTTAACACTTAATCCCAATTGCGTAGTCACAGATGCTGGACGGTTTACACCAAAAGGCGAACCTGCCCATTCTGGGTCATATCCATCAAATTTGGTAAATACAAAAGGGTCTAAAACATTGACATACACTCTTAGATTTGAGATTTTTAGTTTTTTCAACAAATCAGAATTTAATGTGTATCCTAAAGATATATTTTTAATTTTCACATAAGAAGCATCTCTGTAGTAGCCAAATAAAGAAGTCCAATAAGCTCCAGCTCCAGTTGCAACTGGTCCTGGTCTTGGGTTTGTATTATTAGCATTTGCTTCAATACCTGTACCATTAGTAGGAATAAAATAATCCATAGCTAATTTCTGGCGTCCACGATCACTTACGTCAGCAAAATTTTGGTGGAAAGTACTTAAAACTGTCTGCCCTTGACTTGTTATAACTGAAAAATTGAAATCAAACTGACCAACATTTAATTTTGAATATAAACTTCCCTGCCATTTTGGATTTGGATTCCCGATAAGTGTTCTGTCATCTTGGTTAAACTTACCATCTCCATTCAAATCTTTTGGTCTTGCCTGTCCAGGAGCCATACCGTAAGTTGCTGCTTGTGCTGCTTCACTTTCTTGCCAAACACCATCATAAACATAATTATAGTTAGGATTAAGAGGCGCTCCAAGTATCAATTTATTTCCAATATCACTTACTTTATCTTGATTGTAGATAGATTCTAATTTGTTTACGTTTTTACTAAAAGTAAAAGTAGTCTCCCAAGTAACATTTTTAGATTTGATATTTTTTGTAGTCAATAAAACTTCAACTCCTTTATTACTTACAGATCCAACATTGGCAAAAGTATTTTTCCAACCTGTTTCTGCTGGTAACTGCTGTTTATAAATCAAATCTTCAGATAATCTGTCGTAAACATCTACGGTACCTGAAATTCTGTTTTTCAAGAATCCGAAATCAATACCTAAATTGTACTCTCTTGTTTTTTCCCAAGTTAAATTAGGATTCGCTAAATTTTCTGACTGCCATCCTGGAACAACATTTCCTCCAGCAGCATAAAAAGTCTGTTGGTTTAATAATGCCTGAGAGGTGTAAGGAGCAACGTTATCATTTCCTGTGTATCCAATACTTGCACGTAATTTCAAATCAGAAACAACTGAACTATTTTCTAAAAATGATTCTTTGCTAAGTTTCCATCCAAAAGCTAAAGATGGAAAGCTCTGCCACTTATTTCCTCGAGATAAAACAGAAGAACCGTCCCATCTTGTAGAAGCTGTAACCAAATATTTATCTCTAAAGGCATAATTCAAACGAACAGCATAAGAATTTAAAGTGTTTTTTGCATAAGCAGATTTTATTACATAACTAGTTTGCACACCAGAACCCATATTATCTGTTCCAACATCAAAAGGCTGATTATTAGATGACATAAAAGAACTTTCGTCCAAATTTGAATACAAACTTTGTAATAACAATAAGCTGAAATCGTGTACTTCATTAAAAGTATGTTTGATATCAACTTGATTATCCCAAGTGTAATTAAAGTTATTAAAGCTCTTTAGAATAGCAGAATTTTTTCCGTTTAATGTTACACCAGCATTTGTCTGTGCTGTGTAAGCTGCAGATTCTGAAGTATCCATAATACCTGCTGCAAATGTTGTTTTAAACGAAAGCCATTTGATCGGCTGATATTGAAAATAAACATTTCCAACAGTCTGCCACGTTTTTTCTGTTTGAGAAGAATTAGCAATTTCCATTAAAGGATTTACTGCAGATGTTTTATTAATTGCCCAAGAACCATCAGGATATGTCAATTTACCAGGAAGAAAAAATAAAGTTCCTACTCTCTCATTCCCAGCAGCATCTACTGCCCAAGGAGACATTAATGGACTCAATCTAAAAGCATCCTGCATAGCCAAGTCACTTCCTAACTGATTATTTAATCTGGCAATAGTAACATTTACACCAGTAGAAAATTTTTCATTTATTTTATGATTTA
>NZ_CAMLIX010000058.1 GCF_946479975.1 uncultured Flavobacterium sp. | reverse complement strand
TTACCGCATTTTTGTCATTTCGACGTAAGGAGAAATCACACGCGGGATTCCGCATAGATTGAAAATATTCTTTGTCGAGCTACTAGTGTGATTCCTCCTTACGTCGAAATGACAAAACAGTGCGTTTTATCTGCAAAAAGAAAAAAAACTTAGAATCTTAGCATCTTAGCAACTTAGTATCTTAGTAAAGCATTTTAACCTCCTTAATCTCAAATTCCACCACAGAATCATCTTCTAACAAAACCTGCAGTTTTCCAAATGGAGAAACACCTTGAATGATTCCCATAAAATCTTGATTTTTCTGGTCTCTAAATGCCGTTGGAACTCCTTTTTTAAACAGACAATTAAAATAATCATTCCAGAAAATTTCTGATGAAGTTTTCCATGACAAAATCTTTTCTTTTAGTTTTTCAACAATCAGAACTGCCAATTGATCTTTATCAAAAGTGCGTCCAGAAATTACAGCCATCGAAGAAGCTGTAGGCAATTCGTTAAAATTGGTTTGGTTGACATTGATTCCGATTCCGACAACTGACACGATTCTGCCATCGCTTTTTATGGTGTTTTCGATTAGTATGCCAACTAATTTCTTATTGTATGACAGAATGTCGTTTGGCCATTTTATGCTTATATCAGGAATATTTAACGATTTTAAAACCTCCGAAACGGATAGCGAAACCAAAATACTTAGATTGAAAACTTCTTCATTATTAAACAGGAAATCCTTAACCAAAACACTCATAGTTAAGTTTTTACCAGCTTCAGACTTCCATACACCTCCAACTTGTCCTTTGCCCTTTGTCTGATTTTCAGCTGTTACTACTGTAAAATTCTCTAGTTCATCCTGACTTGATAACGATTTTAGAAAATCATTTGTAGAATCTATGGCATCGAGTTTGATTAGTTTCATTAAATAATTTAAATAACTTAATTTAATATTTTGTTAAGGTTCAAAAATAATCACAAAATTTGGTAACTTTACAAATTCACATATAAAATAATTCATGGCGAAAAAGACGATTAATAATGATGTTCTACTGGCGAACATAATAAAAGGGATTGAGGAAGTAAAAGGAAATGATATCGATATTCTTGACTTAAGAGAAATAGACACAGCTGTATGTGATTATTTTGTAATTTGCAATGGTAGCTCAAATACCCAAGTTAACGCCATCGTAAACTCAATTCAAAAAACAGTATCAAAAGACTTAAAAGATAAACCTTGGCACGTAGAAGGAACCGATAACGCAGAATGGGTTTTAATGGATTATGTGCACATTGTTGTACACGTTTTCCAGAAACATATTCGCGAATATTACAACATCGAAAGCCTTTGGGGCGATGCCAAAATAACTACAATCGAGAACAAATACTAAAGTAACTTTCACTAAATGGCTAAAGATAATAATCCAAATCCGAATAAATTTAAAATAAGTCCTTGGTTAATATATACCGCAATACTTTTAGTTTTTTTATTCATAAGTTTTGCCACCGGAGGATCAAGCTTAAGCGAACCTGCTCAATTAACTTCATCTAAATTCAACACGCTTTTAGAAAAAGGCCAGATTGAAAAAGTGATTGTTTTTAATAAAGCAGAAGCTGAGGTATATTTAACACCTGCTGCTCTTAAGGATGCAGCAAACAAAAAAGTAGCTCAAGATATTTTCAAACAACCAAACAAAGGTCCACATTACACTTTGGAAATTGGTAACGATCAAATCTTTCAAACTAAATTAGAAAAAGCAGTTAGCGAAGGAAAATTGAAAGATTTCAACTTTCTTCAAAAAAATAACTGGAGCGATATTCTAATCAGCTTACTTCCTATCATCATCATTGTTGGTGTATGGATTTTCATTATGCGTAAAATGTCTGGCGGAGGCGCTGGCGGAGGCGGACAGATTTTCAATATCGGAAAATCTAAAGCAAAACTTTTTGATGAAAAAACAGATATCAAAACAACTTTTAAAGATGTTGCTGGTTTAGAAGGTGCTAAAGAAGAGATTCAAGAAATTGTTGAATTCCTTAAAAACCCAGAAAAATACACTAATCTTGGAGGTAAAATCCCAAAAGGAGCTTTACTTGTAGGACCTCCTGGAACTGGTAAAACGTTGCTAGCAAAAGCTGTTGCTGGTGAGGCACAAGTACCTTTCTTCTCTTTATCAGGTTCAGATTTCGTAGAAATGTTTGTGGGAGTTGGTGCATCACGTGTACGTGACTTATTTAAACAAGCAAAAGAAAAATCTCCTGCTATCATCTTTATCGACGAGATTGACGCTGTTGGTAGAGCAAGAGGAAAAAGTAATATGTCTGGCGGAAACGACGAGAGAGAAAATACTTTGAACCAATTACTGACAGAAATGGATGGTTTTGGAACAAACTCTAACGTAATTGTTTTAGCTGCAACAAATAGAGCTGATGTTCTTGACAAAGCTTTAATGCGTGCTGGACGTTTTGACAGACAAATTTTTGTTGACTTACCAGACATTCGCGAAAGAGCCGAAATCTTTAAAGTACACTTAGCTCCTATTAAAAAAGTAGAAGGTCTTGATTTAGATTTCTTAGCAAAACAAACTCCAGGTTTCTCTGGTGCTGATATCGCTAACGTTTGTAACGAAGCTGCACTTATTGCGGCAAGAAACAACAAAGCGGCAGTTGACAGACAAGATTTCTTAGATGCTGTTGATAGAATTATTGGTGGTCTTGAAAAGAAAAACAAAATCATTACTCCAGAAGAGAAAAGAGCAATTGCTATCCACGAAGCTGGTCACGCAACTGTAAGCTGGATGTTAGAACACGCTGCACCGCTTATTAAAGTAACTATTGTTCCTCGCGGACAAAGTTTAGGAGCTGCTTGGTATTTACCAGAAGAAAGACAAATCGTAAGAACAGATCAAATGTTAGACGAAATGTGTGCTACTATGGGTGGTAGAGCTGCAGAAAAAGTAACTTTTGACAGAATTTCTACTGGTGCTTTGAGTGATTTAGAAAAAGTAACTCGTCAGGCTCGTGCAATGGTAACAATCTACGGATTGAACGATAAAATCGGAAACGTGACGTATTACGATTCAACTGGACAGAGCGAATATAATTTCTCTAAACCATATTCTGATGAAACAGCAAAAATCATTGATGCTGAAATTTCTGAGTTAATCGAAGGTCAATACCAAAGAGCAATTCAGATATTACAAGAAAATAAAGACAAATTGAATCAACTAGCTGATATTCTGATTGAAAAAGAAGTAATCTTTAAAGATGATTTAGAAAACATTTTCGGAAAACGTACTTTTGATAAAAACTTAGAGGAAGTAGTTTCATAGATAATTACGAAAAACGTAATAAATTTTTAAAATCTTAATTCAAAATACCCTTTTGAATTAAGATTTTTTTATCTTTGAACGTTTTCAATTAACATGTAAAGCATTTCATATAAAATAATGAATTTTTTCAAAAAAATATTTGGCTCGAGTGAAGCCCCTTCTGATGAAGAGAACGAAAGCGAATATGCAGGAACCTCTGCGCAGAACAGTCATTTATCTTTAGATGAACAATTTATTTTCAATTTTAAAAAAAATGGAGGTAAATTCTTGTACTGTGAAAACAAAAGTGAAGTTGCTGAACAGTTTGAAAACATCTTAGAAGAAAATGATTGGTTCGAAAGTGAAGTTCTATGTTACGAGCCTGGTCTTTTTGGAATATTAGAAGAAAACAAATTATTCTATATTGCGCCAGCAAATCCAAAATTTTTATTAGCAAGCTGTGAGAACCTTATTGCAGATGAAGGTTCTATTTTATTCTCATCAAAACAAATTCGCCAAAATAAACCAAACGAATTACCTCCTAATATTGTTATTATAGCAACAACAAGTCAAATCCTTCCTATGAAAAGCGACGGATTAAGCGCTATAAAACGTAAATACGAAAGAGACTATCCAACCAATATTACTACAATAAAATATTTCGAAAAAGCGAAAGAGGAAGATTTTACTCAATACGGAAGTGTTGCAAAAAACCTTTATTTACTGCTTTTAGAAGATCTTTAAGATGAATGAAACACTGAAGAGAACCATTTCTGGTGCTGTTTATATCGCTCTACTATTAACTTCGATATTGTTTTCAACCGAAAGCTTCATTATCCTTTTTGGTATTTTCTTAGTTATAACGATTTACGAATTTTCTAATATCGTAAATCTGAAAAAAGTGTTCTCTATTCTTTTTGGAACACTCCTTTACACATTTATAATTCTTTTAAGTCATTATAATAAAGAGACAACTAAGTTTTTAAACGATTCATTTAATTTGAATATTAGTTTAGAAACAAACATTCAGCAAATGGACTTGATCCTGCTGGCGATTACGCTTGTTGTTTCAATAAAATGCATCATATTTTTATTTTATGATTCTGTACAAAAAATAAGTACTTCTTCAAAATACTTATATCTTCTTGGCTATATTACCCTCCCATTTCTATTTATAGTAAAAATCTCTTTTGGAACACATTCATATAATCCGAAGATTATAATTGGATTATTTGTTTTAATATGGACCAACGATACTTTTGCTTATTTGGTTGGAAAATCAATTGGAAAACATAAACTATTTGAACGTGTTTCTCCTAAAAAAACAATTGAAGGTTTTCTAGGCGGTGCTGTTTTTGCAGCGTTTGCAGGTTTTTTAATCTCTAAATTTTATATTCAGCCAAATTCTGAATTCAGTAATCAATCTATTTTAATCTGGATGATTATTGCGTTAATCGTTAGTGTTTTTGGTACTATTGGAGATTTAATTGAATCTAAATTTAAAAGAATTGCCGGCATAAAAGACAGTGGTTCCATCATGCCTGGACACGGAGGTATTCTAGATCGATTAGATAGTGTTATATTTGTAGCACCAATTATATTTTTATTTTATCAAATTTTATATTATGTTTCATAAAGAAGGTGGCCCGTCTATTTTATTAGGTACTGTTTTTACAGTAGCTGTACTATTAATTGCTGATAAATTTATTGATATTGCCTGGCTAAGAATGCTTGTTCAATTCGCAGCGCTTGTAATCTTGATTATTATTTTACAATTCTTTAGAAATCCTAAAAGAATTGCAGTTTTAAACAGCGATCATATCCTTGCTCCTGTTGATGGAAAAGTTGTGGTTATCGAAGAAGTTTATGAAGGAGAATATTTTAAAGATAAACGCTTACAGGTTTCTATTTTTATGTCGCCAGTCAATGTACACGTAACGCGTTACGCAATGGATGGAATCATTAAATTTAGCAAATACCACCCTGGTAAATTTTTGGTTGCCTGGCATCCAAAAGCAAGTGAAGAAAACGAAAGAACTACTGTCGTGATCGAAAATGAGACTTTTGGCGCCATTTTGTACAGACAAATTGCCGGCGCATTGGCTCGCAGAATTGTTAACTATGCTAAAGAGGGAATGCAGGTTGTTCAAGGAACAGATGCTGGTTTTATTAAATTTGGATCAAGAGTTGATTTATTTTTACCATTAGGTACACCAATCAACGTTGAATTAAATCAAAAAGCGATTGGCGGAAAAACAATTATTGCTACAAAAGCATAAATGGCAGAAAAAGATTTAGATACTCGCTTTACAGAAGCTGTGGAAATTGCAATGACAATGACTCAGGCTTCACTGCCGCAAGATGTGCAGTTAAGGCTTTATGCTTATTACAAACAGGCGACTTTTGGTACAGCAGTTTATTACAATCAATCTGAAAATTTTGATTTGAGAGATGCTTTTAAAACAAATGCTTGGATGCAGATCAGCCATATTTCTGTCGAAGAAGCGAAAGAAAATTATATCGAGATCATTAATTCATTAACATCAAAATAAAATTATTATGAAGAAAAACGTTGTTCTTTTTACTGCTTTAGCTTCATTTTTACTATTATTTTCCTGTAAAGAAGATAAGCTTACTGAAGTTGTTGAGGTTCCTCTTCCAACAAAAGAAGAGAAAATCACAATTGGCTCTCCTAATGACGTTAAAGCAGATCCTGGTTCTTTTGAAATGACAAAATTACCATTTGCTTATGATGGTCTCGCACCAGATATACGTTCTCTAACTTTAGAAACGCATTATTCCAAACATTATCTTTCTTATACCAATAATTTCAACAAAGAAATTGTTTCTACAGAGTTTGAAAATATGCCCATTGAGGATATTTTGAAAAAGATGGATTTAAATAATGCTAAACTTCGTCAAAACGCTAGTGGCTATTACAATCACACTCTTTATTTTAATGTTTTGACACCAAAAGAACAGACTCCAAAAGACACTCTTTCTGGTTCTATTAATAAGGAATTTGGTTCTTTTAGTAATTTAACAAATCAGTTTAAGGCACAGTCTGAAAAACAATTTGGTTCTGGATGGGTTTGGTTAGTTGTAGATCGATATGGAAAACTTCAAATTACAACTACTCAAGATCAAGATAATCCGCTGATGAAAAATGCTTTAATTCCTGGAACACCAATTTTAGGAATTGATCTTTGGGAACATGCTTATTATCTCGATTATCAAAATAGAAAAGGAAGTTATATCGATGCTTTTTACGGACACATAAACTGGGAAAAAGTAAACGAATATTATGTTGAAGCCTTGAAAAAGGTTAAAAAAGTATAGAAAAGAAGCTGGTACAAATTAAGTATCAGCTTTTTTTTATACCTTTTATGTTATTATACTCAAACAACATGAAAGATATTGCCATTCGTTTTTCAGAAAATCCATTGATTTCTCCATCAGATTTACCTCCAAGCAGAGAAGGCTTAGAAATTACCTGCCTTTTAAATCCTGGCGTATTTCAGTTTCAAAATAAAACTTGGCTTGCAGTACGAGTTGCCGAAAGACCAAAGCAAGCAGAAGATATTATTTCTTTTCCTGTACTGACAGAAAATGGTTTAATAGAAATTATAGAAATCCTAAAAGATCATCCTGAACTTATTGCTACAGATGCACGCGTGATTAACTATCAAGGAATTGATTATTTAACCACGCTTTCTCATATTCGTTTGCTCTGCAGTGACGACGGAAAGCATTTTTACGAACCAAAAGATTATCCGTATTTAGTTGGCGAAGGAATTTTAGAAACTTTTGGAATTGAAGATTGCCGCGTTACCCTTATCGAAGGAAAATATTATCTCACTTTTACATCTGTTTCCAGCAATGGGGTTGGCGTTGGTTTAAGAACGACAACTGATTGGAAAAATTTTGAGAAACACGGAATGATTTTTCCTCCACACAATAAAGACTGCGCTATTTTTGAGGAGAAAATAAACGGATTATTTTACGCTTTACACCGTCCGAGCAGTGTGGATATTGGAGGCAATTATATTTGGATCGCTTCTTCTCCGGACGGTATTCATTGGGGAAATCACAAATGTATTATTAAAACTAGAAAAGGAAATTGGGACAGCAAAAGAGTCGGTGCCGGCGCTGCACCTATAAAAACCGATTTGGGCTGGCTGGAAATTTATCATGGCGCTAATGAATTTCATCAATATTGTCTCGGTGCTTTTTTAATGGATCTTGAAAATCCATCAAAAGTAATTTCTAGAACAGAAACGCCAATTATGTTCCCCAAGACTGATTATGAACTAAGTGGTTTCTTTGGAAATGTAGTTTTTACAAACGGTCATATTTTAGAACCTGACGGAGACACTCTGACTGTTTATTACGGTGCTTCAGATGAGTTTGTTTGTGGCGCACAATTTTCAATTAAAGAAATACTTTCGTTATTAAAAAAGGTTTAAATACACAGAAACTTAGATTTTTATAGTAAAAAGGAAACTAATTTCTATACATAGATCAACTATGTGAATTTTAAATAGTGAAACGCCTTTTCTAAATCTGCAAAACTATGTTTCTATGTGTTGAACGATGATCTTTATTTCAATTCTAAAATTAGAGATTCTGAAGGCTGAATAGAAACTTTAGCCACTCCCTCTCCATTTTGTATATTTAAAACAAACTTTTTAGTTTTATACAATTGTTCATTCAATTCATATTCTCCATCTTTCAAATTCCATTTTGAAATAAGAGATGATGGAATTTTCAAATCAAATTCACTGCTTTTTTCAGAAGAAAAATTTGCGATTACAATCAGTTTTTGGTTTTCTGACCAACGCACATACGAATACAACAATGAATTATAATTCTGATTATTCTGACGGTTCGCAGATTGAATTTCTTCGAAACTTCCCATCAAAGCACTACTTTTTATGGTGAAATTTAATAAACGTTTGTAAAAATCACGAAGTTCTTTTTCAGAAGCAGAAAGCTGTCCTCCGTCAAATTTACCGTCATTCATCCAGCGCTGATGATTTGGAACTCCGATATAATCAAAAATAGAAGTTCTTGTCGGTTTTCCAAAACCGGCATCTTCATTTCCCGCCTCTCCTACTTCTTGTCCGAAATAAATCATAGTTGGCGAAGTACTTAAAGTTGCCGAAACGACCATTAACGGTTTTCCTCTTTCTGGAGTTCCTGCAAATTCTGAGCTTGCTAAACGCTGTTCGTCATGATTATCTAAAAAATGAAGCATATGATGCTCAATATCTGCCATTCTATTTTGAATATTGGTCAATTCATCTGGAGAAGATTTTCCACGGATAATATCTTTTAGTTTATCATACGTTTCTACTTTGTCATACAGATAATCCATTTTTCCTAAACGGATATAATTGCGGTATTCATTTGGGTTATACACTTCTGCCAATAAAAAAGCGTTTGGATTTTTCATCTTGATAGAAGAATTCATGTAACTCCAAAATTCGTATGGAACCATTTCTGCCATATCATAACGGAAACCGTCAACTCCTTTTGCAGTCCAGTACAAAGCGATATCTCTGAATTTTTTCCAAGAATCCGGCACATCTTTATCCTGCCAAAAAGCAAAATGTTCTTTGTACGATTTTTGGTCAAAACCAGCAGGAAGTGCAGGAAAATCTTTTGTTCCGTCTGGACGCACGCCATAATTCACTTTCACAGTTTCATACCAATCGTTTTGATCTGGTTTTACCTTACGAGAACCATTTCCTGTCCATTTTGCTGGATTTTCATCAAATTCTCCATCAATAAGTGGATTCTTTTCTCCGTTTAACGGAATATCTCCATCTGGAATTTCAAAATGTTCTCTCGGAATATAATAGAAATTATTATCACGTTTGTATTCAACAGTTACATCATCGTCTGCACCAAAATCTTTTATGCCTTCAGGATTCGATTTTCCTTCGTATTTACGTGCAATATGATTCGGGACAATATCAATAAGCAGTTTTAAACCTGCATTGTGTGTACGTTTAATTAATGCATCAAATTCTTCTAATCGTTTTGCTGGATCAAAAGCCAAATCTGGATTTACATTGTAATAATCTTTAACTGCGTACGGAGATCCTGCTCGTCCTTTTACCACTTCAGGATCATCATTTGAGATTCCGTAAGCGGTGTAATCTCGTACCAAAGCGTGATGAGGAACGCCTGTGTACCAAATATAGTTGACACCTAAATCTTTAATTTCGTGAAGTGCTTTGTCTGTAAAATCATTAAACTTTCCAACTCCATTTTCTTCAATTGTCCCCCAAGGTTTATTGGTTTTATTTTTATTTCCAAATAGGCGTGTAAAAACTTGATAAACTACAACTTTGTTTGTTGGTGCAGTTTCTTCATTTGCTGTACTCATTTTTAATTCTTGTGTTTTACATGCCGAAAACAGTACAGTTAATGTAATTCCAGCTGTAATTAATCTTTTACTTATCATATATTGGGATACTCTAATATAGTTTTTAAAATTCTAAATCCTACTGCAGGCTTCAAAAACAATTTTCTAAATGTAATTCATTTTTTAAAACGTCGCGCATTGTCTCCTTATTTCAGCACGAAACAGCACAACTACAACGTGAGAGTTGTTTGTTTTGTTGAAAAAATAAATCACTGCCATTTTTTCAATTAAAGTGTTAATGACTAATTATAAATTAATCCTAATAGCAGCAATAGGTTGTATCCTTTTTTATAAATTTGACAAAAATTTAATCAGTTGAAGAAATCACTCTTTTACATATTTATTTGTCTGTCTTTTTTAAGCATTCAATTCACTTTCGCGCAAGCAAAAAAAAAATCTGCACAAGCTCCTAAAACTATCGTCATCGAGAATGCTGATTATTCTGATGTGGATCAGGTTAATGTACCCGATGCACTTTTACTAACTGGGAACGTTAAGGTAAATCATGATGGCGTTGTACTGACTTGTAACAGAGCATATTTTTTTCAAAAAGAGAATTACTTAAAAGCATTCGGAAATGTACAATTAGTGCAGGGAGATACTTTATTTTTAAATAGTAAATATGCTGAGTATAGTGGAAATGCAAAAAAAGCATTTGCTACAGGAAATGCCGTTTTAACTTCGCCAGATGCTACTTTACAAACAGATACCATTAATTTTGACAGAAATATTCAGGAAGTTTATTATAATACTAAAGGAACTATTGTAAACAAAGACAATACTTTGGTCAGTAAATCTGGAAGATATTATGTAGAACAAAAGAAGTTTCAGTTTTTGACAGCTGTTACGATTACAAATCCTAAATATGTAATTAAATCGAATCATTTGGATTATTACAGTAATTCTGGTCATACGTATCTTTTGGGACCTTCGACGATTACAAGTCAGGCCAATTATATCTATACCGAAAAAGGATTTTATGATACTAAGAAAAACTTAGCGCATTTTTTAAGGAAATCTTACATTAAATATGATGATCGGCGAATAGAAGGCGATAGTTTATTCTATAACAGAAATACAGAATTTGCATCGGCAACACGAAATGTAAAAATTACAGATTCTATTAACAAAGGAATTGTAAAAGGTCATTATGCCGAACTTTTCAAACTGAAAGATTCTATGTTTGTAACCAAAAGAGCTGTTGCAATTAATTTGGTTGAAAATGACTCTGTTTACATTCACGGACAAAAATTACTTGTAACAGGAAAAGAAGGAGAACGAATTTTAAGAGCGTTTAAAAATGTTCGTTTCTTTAAAATTGATATGAGCGGAAAATGCGATTCAATACATTCTGATTCTAAAAGTGCTTTGACCAAATTAATTGGAAATCCGATTCTGTGGAATGGAGAAAGTCAGATTACTGGCGATATCATGCATTTGATTGGCGATAATACTACCCGAAAAATAGATTCGTTGAAAGTTTTAAACAATACTTTTCTCGTCTCCAAAGATACACTCGGAACGGGTTATAATCAGGTTAAAGGCCTCAATTTGTTTGGGAAATTCCGCGACGGAAAATTACATGATGTAGATGTTGTTAAAAATACCGAAGTCGTCTATTTTATGCGGAATGACGCCAATGAATTAATCGGAATCAATAAAAATGTCAGCAGTAAAATTAATCTGATCTTAGAAAATAATGCTGTTGAAACAATTACATTTTTTAATAAAGTAGATGGAGATATTTTTCCCGAAGATGAACTTCCTGAAAATGCCAGAAAACTTCGTGGAATGGTCTGGCGCGGCGATGAACGAATAAAATCGAAAGATGATATTTTTACCGCCGAAGAAAATGAAATGAATGACAAACTGATTAAACAAGGTAAAGACGAGGAAGAAAAAGGGAAAGATGTCCCAATGAAAGTCCGAAAGGAAACTTTGAATTACGACAAGAAAAACCCTAAGCCTGCTACTAAGACTGAAGATAAACCTAAAGTTAAATAGTTTTCAGTCGCAGTCACAGTTTTCAGTTTTCTTAAGTTCCAAAGTCCAAAATAAGTTTTCAGTCACAGTTTACAGTGATTAACTATTGCAATCAGTTTATTTAATTAAACAAAATCTTAGTAGCTACAACTTTGACCTTTAGATAGAAAACCTCAGTACCTTTGCAACTTAGTACCTTAGCACCTTTAAAAAAAATGAATCCAGATTTTATAAAATACCAGGCACAAACTTCTCCTTACCCACTTGGCATGGAAGTTTCACATGCTATTGGCTCATACATATACGACACAAACGATAAAAAATATTTAGATTTTGTTGCAGGAGTTTCTGCCTGTACACTTGGACATCAGCATCCGCGCGTGAATCAGGCAATAAAAGATCAGTTGGATAAATATTCGCACGTAATGGTATACGGGGAATATTCGCAGAGTCCAGCGGTTCAATATTGCAAATTAATGGCTTCTCTTCTACCGGAATCTTTAAACAAAACCTATTTGGTAAATTCGGGTACAGAAGCTATTGAAGGTGCTCTAAAATTAGCCAAAAGAACTACTGGAAGAAGTCAGTTAATATCTTGTCATAACGCTTATCACGGAAACACAATGGGTTCTATGAGTGTTATGGGATTTGAAGAACGCAAACAAGCCTTTAGACCTTTGCTTCCTGATGTTGATTTTATCACTTTTAATAACGAAGAAGATCTACAAAAAATAACTACTAGAACTGCTGCTATTCTTTTAGAAACTATTCAAGGTGGCGCCGGATTTATTCAGCCTGAAAATAATTTTCTTGAAAAAGTCCGCAAACGTTGTGATGAGGTTGGAGCTCTGATGATTGTGGATGAGATTCAGCCAGGATTTGGAAGAACTGGAAAACTATTTGGTTTTCAAAATTACGATGTCGTTCCAGACATTGTGGTTATGGGGAAAGGAATGGGCGGCGGAATGCCGGTTGGTGCTTTTACAGCTTCTGCAGAAAGAATGGATCTTTTAACCGAAAACCCCAAATTAGGGCATATAACTACTTTTGGAGGTCATCCTGTCATTGCGTCAGCCTGCTTAGCCACTTTGCAGGAATTAACTGAAACAAACTTAATGGCGGAAACTCTTGAAAAGGAAAAGCTCTTTAGATCGCTTTTGGTACATCCTTTGATAACAGAAGTTAGAGGAAAAGGATTAATGCTGGCTGCCATGACAGAAGCAGCTGAAATTACCAACGAAGTCATTCTAAATTGTCAAGATAGAGGTCTTATATTATTCTGGCTTTTATTTGAAGGATGTGCGATTAGAATTACACCTCCGCTGACTATTTCAGAAGACGAAATTAGAGAAGGCTGTGCGATTATTTTGGAGGTTATGGATGAAATAATGAAAAAGAATAACTAATAGAATTGACTGCCAAAATTATAAGTGCTTCTTAAAAAAAGCAAATTTGAAGTTAATCTCCTGTCAATAAGAGAGATTTCTTCCCAAAACAGAATAAAAAACGCCATATATTGTTAATTAAATTGTTCAAAACAATTAATTTCCTATCCTTACAACAATTATATGGTTGCCTAAATTTATAACAGGCTAATTTCAAATATACGAAGTATGCAATTAAGCAACGAAGAAGAAGATTATAACCTATCCCTATCTAAATTTGAGTCCATGTTAAAAACTAACAAAGTACTCTTTTTTGATTCTGAAGAATTCGAGGAAATCATTCTTCATTATTTAGATATAGGTAAGGCTAATTTAGCAAAAAAGGCCTTAAAACTTGCATTAGATCAGCACCCAAAATCTACAGGCTTAAAATTAGTACAAGTAGAAATGCTGGTTTATGATGACAAACTCGAATTGGCTGAAAAGCTTTTGAATGAGTTGTACGCAATTGAACCCAACAACGAGGAAATTTACATCCAAAAAGCTAATATTTGTTCCAAAAGAGATCAGCACGAAAAAGCAGTTGAACTGCTAAAAATCGCGCTACAATACACTGATGATTATGCTGATGTGTACAACTTGATTGGAATGGAATATCTTTTTATGGATAATCTCGAAATGGCAAAAGACAGTTTTATCAAATGTCTTGAAGAAGACTTAGAAGATCAATCTGCTCTGTATAACGTAGTTTATTGTTTTGAATTTTTAGATCAAAATCAAGAAGCTATCGTGTATTTAAACAATTACATCAACAAAAATCCATACAGCGAAATTGCATGGCATCAGCTTGGACGTCTTCATTATGGCGTAAAAGAATATGAAAATGCTATTCGCGCATTTGATTACGCAACGTTGATTGATGATGAATTTTTAGGCGCTTTTATGGAAAAAGCAAAAGCTTACGAGCGTCTGAAAAAATATAATGAAGCAATTGAAAGCTATAACAGAACCATCGAATTAGACGATGCAACATCTTATGCACTTCTTCGAATTGGTAAATGTTATGAAAAACTTGGAAATTTAGCGAAAGCGATTCAATACTATAACCAAACTGTACACGAAGATCCGCTTTTAGACAAAGGCTGGATTGCGATTACAGATTTTCATCTTCGCCAGAAAAACTATCAAAAAGCGCTGTTTTTTGTCAATAAGGCATTGGCAATCGACAATCAAAATAGATTGTATTGGAAAAGATACGCAACAATCAACAAGCACATGAACTTTTATGAAGAAGCCGAATTTGGTTTTAGAAAAGCGGTTGAGTTTGGTGATTATGCCTTAGATACTTGGTTGTACTGGGTTGATATTCTTCAGTTTTTAGGAGAATTTGAAAGCGCTATTCAGACTTTATTACAAGCTTCTGAATATTTTCCAGAAGAAAATGAAATCGAATATCGTTTGGCTGGATTGTATTTTATGATTCAAGACAGTACAAAAGCTAAATTTCACTTAAGCAATGGTTTACGTCTTAATTTTGACAACTATATCTTAATTGAAGATTTGTTTCCTGTAGTTTGGGCAAAAAAAACAGTAAAAAATTATATAGAAAAACATCGTAAATAAGAATGGTTGATATTTTATTAAGAAGACGTTTTGGATTATTAGGACGAAACATTAGTTACTCATTTTCAAAAGGTTATTTTACAGAAAAATTTAATAATGAAGTTTTTGCTGGCAACAGCTATGAAAATTTTGACATTTCTGAAATTAATTATTTCACCGAATTAATTAAAAACAATCCTGATTTAAAGGGTTTAAATGTCACAATTCCGTACAAAGAACAAGTTATTCCATTCTTAGATAAATTATCACGAAAAGCGACTTTAATTGGCGCTGTAAACACTATTAAATTTACCAAAAGTGGCAAATTAAAAGGATATAATACGGACTATTATGGTTTCAAAAAATCATTAGAACCGTTGTTAGAGCCACATCATAAAAAAGCACTTATTCTGGGAACAGGCGGAGCATCAAAAGGTGTTGCTTTTGCTTTGGATGAATTAAATATTCCGTACACTTTTGTTTCTAGAGAAGCAAAAGAAAACATTATCGATTACGATTTGATCAATGCCACAACTTTTGACAATTTTCAAATTATAATCAACTGTACGCCGGTTGGAACAAGTCCGAATGTAGATGCTTGTCCGAATCTGCCTTATGAGTTTTTTACAGAGAAACACATTGCTTACGATTTAATTTATAATCCAGCAGAAACTACTTTTCTAAAAAAGGCAAAAGAGCAAGGTGCTGTTATAAAAAATGGTCTAGACATGCTGATTTTTCAAGCTGAAAAAGCCTGGAAAATCTGGAATAAATAAAATTAAAAAAATATCTGAAATGCTGTCTGCTTGTATTATTTACAATTAGACAGCATTTTTTTATTGAAATAATCCAGTATTATTTCGCTTAGAATTTAGTTTTCATTTTATAATTTATAATAATTACTCCGAAAACAATATATCGATTTTCACTTCTAAATAAAAGTTTCACAAGTGTGAATTGAACATTTTCAATTTATATATATTGCAATAATTCAACTAAAACTGATGCAACATAATAGCAAATAAGACTAAAAAATAGGAATTTAATCGTAAAAAGCGCATAAATAAACGATTTATTTTGTATTTAGAAACACCTTTACTATCTTTCGCTCTGTTTAAAATAAAAACCTTACACATTTTAAAGATGTTAGAAGAAAAGAATGATAACCTGCAAGAAGCAGACGGAAAATCTGGAATCGAGACAAATGATTCTATTCAAAATGATGCAACTGAAATATCTAATCCTGAAGCTTTAGTTGAAGATGCAACTTCAGAAACTGAAGAGTCATTAGATACTAACGAAAATGTTCATCAAGAAGCGTTAGATGTTATAACAAATTCAAATGCTGCCGAGAGTGAAGACGAAACTTTAAAAGAGCGTAATGACATTCCTATGCAGGATTATAACACTTTTTCTTTGGATACACTTGTTGATGAATTGAAAAAATTGATTCAAACAGATAAAGTAATGTCTGTTAAAGATCATATCGAAGAAATCAAAAAAGCATTTTTATTACAGTATCACCATCTTTTGGAAGAAAAGAAAGAAGAATTTCTTGCGTCTAATCCAGATCCGAATGAAGAATTTGAATATCATCTTCCTTTAAAACTAAAATTTGATGAATATTATAATGTTTTTAGAGAGAAAAGAAACGATCATTTTAAACACTTACAGACCAATCTAAAAACAAATTTAGAAACTCGTCTGGCAATCGTTGAAGAATTAAAAGAACTGATTAATCCTCAGGAAAATATAAAAGATACTCTTAAACATTTTAATGAATTAAGAGAAAGATGGAAAAATGCAGGTTCAATTCCAAAAGACAAATACAATCACGTTTGGAATAATTATCATTTTCATGTTGAAAATTTCTACGATTATCTTCACTTAGACCGTGAAGCAAGAGATTTAGATTTTAAACACAACTTAGAATTAAAACAAAAAATAATTGCTCGCGTTGAAGAATTAGTAAACGATACTGATGTAAACAAATCGTTCCGCGAATTACAAGATTTACACCGCATTTGGAAAGAAGATATTGGACCTGTTTCTAAAGAACACCGTGATTCAATTTGGAATCAATTCAGTGAATTGACTAAAAAAATCCACGATAAAAGAGAAGTTTTATTTGAAAACCAAAGAGCTAACGAACAACAGCATCTTGAAGTTAAAAAAGAAATCATAGCTAAAATCGAAGTTTTAGGAACCGAAAAAGTAAATTCTCACTCGCAATGGCTGGTTCAAATTCAGAAAGTTGAAGACTTAAGAAATGAGTTTTTCGCCACTGGAAAAGTTCCTTCAGAAGTAAATGAAGAAACTTGGGCTGCTTTTAAAACTGCTGTTAGAAATTTCAATGCTTTTAAAAACTCTTTCTATAAAGATATCAAGAAAGACCAAAACGATAATCTGAACAAAAAATTAGCACTTGTTGCTAAAGCAAAAGAATTGCAAGAAAGCACAGATTTTCAAGCTACAACTCCTGTAATGAAACAAATTCAGGAAGAATGGAAACAAATTGGTCATGTTCCTAAAAAATATTCAGATAAAATCTGGAAAGATTTTAAAGACGCGTGCAACCATTATTTTGATAAATTAAAAGAGCATAAAACAGAAGAAAACGGTGACGAAGTTGCTGCTTTTGACAATAAAAAAGCTTACTTAGATACGCTAAGAGCTTTTCAATTGACTGGAGATCACAAAACCGATTTAGATGCCATAAAAGCTCATATTGAAACTTGGAAAGGATTTGGAAAAGTACCATTCTCGAGACGTCATATAGAAGGAAAATTCAATAAAATCTTGGATGCGCTTTTTGAAAAATTGAGTTTGAGTAAAAAGGAAACTGAAATGATGCGTTTTTCAAACAGAATTGATTCTTTATCAGACAGCAACGATACTCGTAAACTGGATAATGAAAAAATATTCCTGATGCGTAAAATTGACGAAGTTCAAAATGAAATTTTCCAATTAGAAAATAACATTCAGTTTTTCACAAATACAAAAAATGCGAAAAAAGAGAACTCCATTGTACTTGAAGTCCGCAAAAACATTGCTATTCACAAAGAAAGCCTTGAAGTTTGGAAAGACAAGCTGAAACAATTAAGAAACTTAGGACAAGAATAGGAATAAAAATTCCAACTTTTTTAAATTCCAAATTTCAATTGACAACACAATTGGAATTTGGAATTTTACTTTTTAAAAAGATGCAATACAATTTTATTGCATCTTTTTTTTTGTGAATTTACTTTCTGCTAACAAATTCATAAAGATAAAACGTAAAATTTTAGCTATATTTGATAGACCACTAAATACTGAAAATCAAATCAATAACAAATATTCTATTAATCTTAATAACTACAGAAATGAAATTTACAAGAAAAGCACACGCCAACTGGAAAGGAACTGGCATGGAAGGAACTGGAACTATTAGTACTCAAAGTACAACTTTAGATAATGCTCAACTGTCTTTTAAAACGAGATTTGCTGACGGCGTTGGAACAAACCCAGAAGAACTTGTTGCTGCAGCGCATTCCGGCTGTTTTACAATGCAATTAAGCTTTTTATTAAATGAAGCAGGTTTTACTGCAGATGATTTAACTACAGAAGCAACAGTAACGTTTGAAGATGGAACTATCACTTTAATTCATCTTGAATTGAAAGGAAAAGTGCCTTCAATTTCCAGCGAAGAATTTGCTGCTACAGCTGCTAAAGCAAAAGAGATCTGTCCGATTTCTAAATTATTAAACACTACTATTACGCTTAATGCTACTTTAGAGAGTTAAACGAGAGAAAATAAAGCATAAAAAAACCATTCACAAGTGAATGGTTTTTTTATTTATAATGAAATGCGTATTACATTTTTGCTTTCAAAGCTTTAGCTTCTGCTGTCATTTCAAGAGCACTGTAAACTCCTAATAATGTTTTAGAAACATCTTCGTTTTTAGGATCTAACTCATTTGCTTTTTTCAAATAAGGAATAACTCCTCTAAAAACGTTTTCTCTTTGTGCTTTCAACACATCGTAACGTTTCATGTCTTTTGCTGTAGTACCCAATTTATTCATTTCGTCAATGATTGGTTTTTCAGCTTCTAATTTTAAAGCAGCAAGATTCAAGTAAGCGTTTGCATAGTTTGGATTGATTTCAATTGCTCTTAAGTAATATTTTTCAGCATCAGCATTGTTCTTTGCTCCTGCACTAATTACTCCTAAATTGAAAACTAAATCAGCATTGTTTGGATCTTTCTCTAAAGCTTCTTCAACTAATTTTTTGTATGTTTCAAAATCTTTACTGTCTAAGTATAGATTAGCTTCAGTCAAGATTAAAGAAGAATCATCTGGATTTGCTTTTCTAGCATCTGAGATTGCTTTTTTAGCATCTTCAATACGTCCTTTTTGAACTAAAATTAACGCTAAGTTTTTGTAGATTTCGCCTCTTTTTGAAGGAATTGGTTCTGTTTTAGGTTTTTCGTGAGTACCTAATTTAACAGCCATATCTCTTTCTTTTGCGTTTGCGAAGTTGTCTTCATTACCAGTAGCTTTATTAAGAGCTAAGTATAAAGTTCCTTTTCCAGAATAGTTTGATTTTTTCAACTCTTCATACATTGGCAAAGCAAGATCAAAATCTTGTGCATTTACAGCAGTTGAAGCAGCATAATACAAGTTAATTGTATCTTTTTTGTCTAAAGCATAAGCTTCATACAATTTTTTTGCTCCTTCTACGTGTTTGTTTGCTTGTGTATCTGCAATTGCAGAGTTAATCAACAAACCTTTGATGTTTGTAATTGAAGCTGCCGCTTGAGTAGAATATTTTTGTTTTCCTGAAGCATTTTCAACATCAATTAGTTTTTTGTAGCTTCCAGCTGCTAAAGACAAGTTTTTACTTTCTTCAACTTTTTTATTAGCAAGTTCTAAATAAGCATTTCCTTGTACGAAATAGAATTGTGCCTGTTCCGTATCTTTAGCATTTACGACTAAATTTTCAGCATCTTTTAAGATTGTAACTGCACCTTGAGCGTCACCACCTTTTAATGCCTTTTCAGCGTTTTTAATTTGATCTTTTTGAGCAAACGTAGCTACAGTGATCAGTAATGCTGATGCTAGTATTACATATTTACTTTTCATAGTGATTTATTTGTATTTAATTTACTTTATAAAATTTTAAAGATTACTCTTCTGATTCTTCTTCAGAATCTGCGTCATCTTCTTCATCAATTACTTCATCATCAGAATCGTCATCGTCTTCTACTTGTCCTTCATCTTCTAGAACTTCCATATCAGGTTTCACTCTTTCGATTCCAGATTCGATTACATTTCCATCTTCATCAACAACAACTTCTTCAACATCATCTTTCATTACTTTGGTAACGGCAGCGATAGAATCTTTTCCTTTAAGATTAATCAATCTAACACCTTGCGTAGCACGTCCCATTACACGTAAATCTTCAATTGCCATTCTGATAGTCAATCCAGATTTGTTGATAATCATCAAATCATCTGCATCTGTAACGGCGTTAATAGAGATTAGTTTACCAGTTTTCTCCGTAATATTAAGTGTTTTAACACCTTTACCTCCACGGTTTGTAATTCTGTACACATCTTCGCCGTCTTCGTCAACTAATTTGGTACGTTTACCGTATCCGTTTTCAGTTACAACTAAAATTTGAGACTCAGAAATATCGTTTTTATCCACAGTAACCATTCCAATTACTTCATCTGTTTCATCTTTTAAAGTAATTCCACGAACTCCAGAAGCTGTTCTTCCCATCGGACGTGTTTTAGTTTCTTCAAAACGAACTAATTTTCCAGATTTAACGGCCAAGATAATTTGGCTTTCTCCGTTTGTTAACTGAGCACCAATCAATTCATCGCCTTCTTTAATTGTAATTGCAGCAACACCGTTTACACGAGGTTTAGAATATTTCTCAAGAGATGTTTTCTTAACCTGACCTTGTTTGGTTACCATTACAAGATTATGCGTATTGATATAATCTTTATCTTTTAAATCTTGTGTACAAATGAAAGCTTTTACTTTATCATCGCTTTCGATATTTACAAGATTCTGAATTGCTCTACCTTTTGCAGTTTTACTTCCTTCTGGAATTTCGTAAACACGCATCCAGAAACATTTTCCTTTCTGGGTAAAGAACATCATATATTGGTGGTTGGTAGCAACGAACATATGCTCAAGGAAATCCTGATCTCTAGTTCCCGCACTTTTCTGTCCAACTCCTCCTCTATTTTGAGTTTTATATTCTGTTAGGTTTGTTCGTTTGATATAACCTGCGTGAGAAATTGTAATAACCACATTTTCGTCAGCAATTAAATCTTCAATACTTACATCTCCTCCAGAATATTCAATTTGAGAACGACGCTCATCGCCATATTTATCGCGAATTTCAGCTAATTCTTCTTTAATTACAGATGTTCTTAAATCAACGTCTGCTAATAAAGCTTTTAAGTGCTCAATTAATTTCATTAATTCATCATACTCTGCTCTTAATTTATCCTGCTCTAATCCAGTTAACTGACGTAGACGCATTTCAACAATAGCACGAGCTTGAATATCAGATAATTTAAATCTTTCGATTAACTTTTCTCTAGCTTCATCTGTATTTTTAGAACCTCTAATTAACGCAATAACTTCATCAATATTATCTGAAGCAATAATTAAACCTTCTAAAATATGTGCTCTTTCTTCTGCTTTACGCAATTCAAACTGCGTTCTTCTTACTACAACTTCATGACGGTGCTCGATAAAATAATGAATCATATCTTTTAGATTCAACATTTGCGGACGTCCTTTTACTAATGCAATGTTATTTACACTAAAGGAAGATTGTAATGAAGTATATTTATATAAGGTATTTAAAACTACGTTTGGAGTAGCGTCACGTTTCAAGATGTAAACGATACGCATACCATTTCTATCCGATTCGTCACGAATATTCGCAATACCTTCAATTTTCTTTTCATTAACCAAATCAGCCGTACGTTTGATCATTTCGGCCTTATTAACTTGGTATGGAATTTCGGTAACGATGATACATTCTCTTCCGTCCACTTCTTCAAAACCAACTTTTGCACGCATCACGATACGTCCTCTACCTGTTTTAAAAGCTTCTCGAACACCTTCGTAACCATATATTATACCTCCAGTAGGAAAATCAGGAGCTTTAATATGAGTCATTAACTCATCTACTTCAATATCATTATTATCAAGATACGCCAAAGTACCATTGATAACCTCAGTTAAATTGTGTGGTGGCATATTAGTTGCCATACCTACTGCAATACCAGTTGCTCCGTTTACTAAT
>NZ_CAMLIX010000057.1 GCF_946479975.1 uncultured Flavobacterium sp. | reverse complement strand
AGCGGCTTGTTTTGCTTTTAATCCTTCAGCATCGGCTTTTGCTTTCGCATCTGCGGCTAATTTCGCTTGACGAGCATCTTCTGCCTCTTGTAATTTTTTCGCTTCAGCTTCCGCTTTAAATTTTGCTGTAGCTTCTGCATCTGCTTTAACTCTTGCATCTGCAATCAACTTAGCTTGTAAAGCTTCCATATCAGCTTTTGCTTTTGCATCTGCAGCCAATCTTGCTCTTTCAGCTTCTGCATCGGCAGTAGCTTTAGTATCTGCTGCTAATTTTGCCTGTTGCGCTGCCGCATCAGCTTTCGCTTTATTTTCTGCTTCTAATTTTGCTTTCGCTGCCGCTTCTGCGTCAACTTTTGCTTTTGCATCTGCTACCAGTTTTGCTTGAAGTGCTTCAGCATCAGCTTTGGCTTTTGCTTCTGCATCTAATTGCGCTTGACGTGCATCTGCTGCTTGTTTTAATTTCAACGCTTCAGCATCCGCTTTTGCTTTTGCTTCTGCTGCTATAATAGCTTGTCTTGCCTCTTCATCTGCTTTCGCTTTTGCTTCAGCAGCTAATTTTTCTTTAAGTGCAGCTTCTTCCGCAGCTTTTGCTTTTGCATCTGCAGCCAGTTTTGCTTTGTTTGCAGCGTCAATAGAAACTTTCGTTTTAGCTTCTGCTGCTGCTTTGGCTTTAGCATCTGCTGCTAACCTTGCTTGTAATGCATCCGAATCTGCTTTTGCTTTTGCATCTGCAGCTAATATTGACTGCATATCTGCAGCCTCTGCTTTCGCTTTTGCGTCTGCTTTTCTTTTCTCTTCTGAGGCATCTGCTTTTGCCTTAGTATCTGCTATTAATTTTAATCTTGCAGCTTCTGCATCGGCTTTCACTTTTTCTGCAGCTGCCAATCTAGCTTGTCTTGCAGCTTCTGCATCGGCTTTTGCTTTTTCTGCCGCCGCCAATCTCATTTTTGCTGCTGCTTCAGAGTTTGCTCTTGCTTTTTCTATTGCAAGTTGTGCCGCAGTTTTTTGCTGACTAGGTGCAGCCGCAGTTGCTGCCGCAGCTTTCGCTTTTGCAGCTTCTGCATCAGCTTTTGCTTTATCTGCCGAAGCTAGTTTTGTTTGTAATGCTTCTGCATCTGCCTTCGCTTTCGCATCTGCAGCTAATTTTAATTTCATAGCTTCAGCATCTGCTTGCGCTTTGTCTGCAGCTAGCTGTTCTTGAGTTTTTTGCGCAGCTACTCCAGATTTATTTGCTGCAGCTTGTGCTCTTGCAGTCGCGGCCGCATCTACTCTCGCTTTATTATCAGCAGCTAATTTTATTCTGCGTTGTTCTGCATCAGCTCTCACTTTATCTGCAGTCAATTGTGCTTGTGTTTTTTGTGCGGCTGCAACCTCTTTATTTGCTGTTGCAACTTGTGCTCTTGCAGCAGCTGCAGCATCAGCTTTTGCTTTTGCATCTGCCGCCAATTTTATTTTAATAGCCTCGGCATCTGCCTTCGCTTTATTGTCTGCTTCTAATTTAGCTTTCGCTTTTGCTTCGGCGTCTGCCTTAACTTTTTCTGCTGCAGCTAATCTTGCTTGTTTTGCTTCAGCATCTGCTTGTGCTTTTGCTTCGGCTGCCAATCTGTTCTTTTCAGCTACTTCTGTTCTGTTAACCTGAGTGGCTTCAGATTTTGGTTTAGCTGGAACTGATTTTGGCTTAGCTGGATCGATTATTGATCCTTCCTCATCATCTCCGTAGTAATAATTTCTGTTTTTGAATTTGTAGGCAATAGCGAATTCGTGCGATCCGCCTAGATTAGAGAAATTGCCCATTCCTCTTTCGTAATTGTATTCAATAGCAATACTTGGTGTGATATTGATTCCAAGTCCTGCCGAAACTCCGTATAAAGTGTTATATCCTGCCTGCGCCCAAATTCCTTGTTGAAGAGTAAGCATTGCCAATCCAGAAATAACTGTTTTGTCTTTTTTAAGTTCTGTTCTTACTATTCCTGAGAATTTACTTCTGTCAAAAAAGCCGTAGCTGTCAATATATCCAGTGTACATTGCGTGTAATTGAATGGCTCTTTCTGGATCTTCTTTAACCATTCCTGATCCGAAATTGTAAAGTATTAAATTGTTGACTGCTAACCCAAAATCTAAAAATTCTGTACCGTAATTAATTCCAGGATTTATGGTAAGCATTGTACTTTTAGGGAAATCTCCTTGAAGAATCGTAGTATCATCAGAAATGATTTTTCCTGTATTTAAGCCACTTTGGTAAGCCCCTACATTTAAGCCAAAAGTCAAATTGCTGTCTTGTTCCAAAACGATATTATGAGCAAAGTTTCCAATTACTCCAAATACTGTCATTAATCCGTAATTCTGTTGAAAAACACCAGCTGCAAATGCTTCGTTTTCTTTGAAACGTCCAGAGTAATTAAATAAATAACTCTGCGGAGCATTATCAAACTGCATCCATTGTCTCTTGTTGTAAAAACTTACATATGGGTTTGATTCGCGAACAAAACTGAACGCTGGATTGATTATGTATCTATTAAACTTTAAAGAATTTCTGATGGGTAATGAAAACGAAACAACTCCATCCTCAGAAGCATTCTGAGCATAGAGTACATTAGATAAACCGTAAAATAAAGTGATGAATAGTAGGATTTTCTTCATATTATTTTATAACAGTTATTGATCCTTTTTTTTCACCTGTATCCGACTGAATGACATAGTAATAAACTGGATTTACATTTTTAAAATCGATATTGTTTTGAGGCCAATCGCCTTGGTAATTTACTACATCTAGAACCAAATCTCCATTTGAACTGATGATCATAACTTTTGTTGAGGCATTTTTATATTCATCAGGAATATTCCAATATGGGTTCATTCCGCTTAATTTTATAATATTAGGCACAACACTCGACGGTCCTGAATCTCCATTAATTCTAAATGAAAATTCTTTGTTTGCAGTACAACCAGATACTTGAGAAATTTTTACTTTGTAATTTCCTTTAACAGAAACTGAAAGAGAACTTCCTGTTTCACCAGAAATAAGATTGTCGTTTAGGTACCACTCGAAAGTTGGTGTTGCAGCATCTGTCGTAATATTGACATTTAAGGTTTCTCCTTCGCTTAGTTTATAACCGTCTTCAACATCAATACTGGCATTAAAGCCATTACTTTTAAGATCAATTGTTCCAGTTGCTTTACAGCCGCCAAAATCAACCTCTACAGTATAAACTCCAGATTCGTTTGTTGAGTAAGTACGGTTTGTAGCTCCTGTAATGATAGTGCCATCTTTTTTCCAAACATAACTGTTTCCTGAAGTAGCTGTTAAAACAGTTCCTGATCCGCTGGCACAAAATGGGTTTCCTAAACTTGAATTTATTGTAGCTGCAGAACCAGAAGATGATGAAGAAACTGTAACTCTATTTGAACTAAAATTCACATTCGAACATGCGCCATAATCAAGTTCTGCAAAATAAACACCTGGCGAATTTACAAGTAAAGAAGACGAATTTTGTCCTGAAATTTGAACATTATCCTTATACCATTTGTATTTAATATTTGGATAAATTGCAGGTGATGATCCTGCTACTTCAGGAGTAGCATTATCAACTGATAAAGTAAAACTGCCTCCAGAACAGAAAGCCGCAGTATCTCTATTTTGATTTATTAAAAATGAAGATACATATTCCTTATAATAGGCTGAAAAAGATAACGATCCTGAAAAGTTTTGTGCTCTAGGACTATTAATTCCGTTACTACTTACTATTCTTAAACTATAAGAATTTGAACCTTTTAATGTTATAGGAATAGCAAATTTAATTGTTTGCGAGGTACTTGATAATGGAAAAACCTCAAGAGTAGTGGTAGATATTGGATTGGTAAAACTACCAAATTCATCAGACAATTGAACAGAAAAAGTAACATCTGAAGCAAAATTTAAATACGAAAAAGTTGCTAGATATTCGTTGTATTTAGCGCCATCAACAATATCTCCAGCACAAATATCCTTGAAAGGTAATTGTTGTGGAGATATTGACGATTGCGCATATAAATTTACTTCTGAAAGAAAAAGAAGTGTAAATAATAGTATGCAATTACAAAAAGATAGAGTAATTTTTTGAATCATATAGTGCGTGTTCTGGCTAAGTCTATACGCTCAAAAAACAAAATATCTATGAATGTTTCTGAAAAATCATATTTATAGTTTTCGATGATATCTTTTGCAAGAATCGAAGTGGCTGTAATAGATGAATCTTCTTTACAATTGTTTGATACAGTATTTGATTCAGCTGCTATAGTAAGGCTGTCCTTGGGGTTGGACATCCCTACTATAAACTGATTAAAATTGTCTGAATTGCTGTTTATTATTCCAGCATTATTTGTGTTCGTTTGATTTAAACCAATTAACGTTGCACAACTATCAGAACCAGCTTTTGTAGATTTTTCTGCTGTATTCTGAGCACAAACTGTTAAAATAGGCGAAACCAAAAATATTATATATATAAAATATTTTTTCGTAGATACCATTATGTTTTGATCTTTATTTGGGTCCAGTAGAGACGATACATAAATTGTGTCTGGGGACTTTATTAATAAAATTTACGCGTGGAAATAAAAATCGAAATCTATTTATCTATTGCCGCTTGAAGCCGTGATTTTTCCTAACTGTAATCTGAAATCTGGTTTTTTAGGGTTTGCAATATCAATGAATGTTTCATTGTTGCTACTTTGAGAATAAACGTTAAAAAACACGCTATTTCCATACCAGCTCTCTAAATCTTCATTGTTAGAGTTGTACTCTGTAAAGATGTTTCCGTTACATAAATTAAAGTACATTTCTTCAAATTTGATTTTCTTAAGATTAGCATCGTTGATCTCAATTTTACTGTCTAATAAAACAGCAGGATTAAATCCAGAGATTACACTACGCTTTAATTCAAGAGAAGCACTTTCTGCAACATATACACATTCTTTTACTAACCCTGCTTGGATATCAGCTTTGATATTATCACTGTCATTAAGCATAGTAATATTTGTAGCAGCTACAAGAGTTTGTTTTTTTGTAAAGTCAGTTTCGTTCTTTTTCTCAAAAGATTTCACCTCCATACAACGAGATCCGTCTTTGTTACTAGATAAGTAAGAAGATCTAACTGCTAAAGAGTTGAATAAACGACATTGAACTCCTTGAGTAAATTTGAAGTCGTCGTTGATAGATTTATAAGAAACCAATTTAGAAGCGTTAACATCTCCACCGAAGAAGGCAAATGCGTCACCTCCAGCGTAGCTTACCATTACGTTGTCAATAATTGTTTTATTACCAACTCCAGCGACAGTTAAAGCATTGAAAGTATCAGCACCTTTAACTTTTTTACCAGCAAATTCGATTCTAACAAATCTTAAAATTCCTGAGTTTGAAGCTACATTGTCTCCACCGTAAGTAGTAAGTGTTGGATCTAAATCAAGGTTGTAAGAACCTACGTTTCCGAATTTGTTAATTGGAGCATCTCCAAGAATTACAATTCCACCCCAGTCTCCAGCTTTTTTCATGCTGCGGTTTGAAGTAAATACAATTGGATCTGTTTCTAAACCATCTGCAACAAGTTGTGCACCTTTTGTAACTACTAATGTTCCTTTAGTTTCGAAATCACCAATAATTAAAGTTCCTGGTTCAATTGTTAAAACAGCATTGTTTGTAACATATACGTTTCCTTGCAAAACGTAGATATTTCTTTTTAGCAATTTAGTATTAACAGAAATGTTTCCTGCTAAAATTTGGTTTGCTTCTCCATAGTCTACTTTGTTAGGCTTAAATTCGGTCCAGTTATTCAACCAGTTGTTGTAGCCCATAATTCCTTTCTCTTGTTGAGCACTCATACTCGTAACTGTCAAAAGAACGCAGATTAATTGAGTAATTTTTTTCATGATCAGGGGGGTGTTAGGTTTAATAATAATTTGGGTATGCGTAAATGAAAAAACTCCTCTCGAGTTTTCTGAATTCTCAGAAAACTCGAGAATGAGTGATTTTTTTATTTTGTTTTTCAGTAGCATTCACTTCGATTTTAACCATCTACGTAAAGACCTGGAAAAAGGTTTTAAAAAAAATTAATCATTTATTACATTTCGTTCAAATCGTTGAACTCGTGTAATGATTTCAATGTACTTTCGTAAAATAAAATAGCTGCAATTAGATTTCCTTTATCAGAGTAAGGCATCATTTTTCTTTGAAAATCTACAGTAGTATCTAAGAATGTTGATGTACCAAGAGCTTGGTTATCTAAAACTTTTTTGTGATCGTTATCGTCTGGAATACCAAGATCGGCCATAGTAACACCAGGTTTTGTAACCAAAGCAATGTAAGGAAGGGTTTTAACTAAAACTTTGATACGCTCAATGTAAAGCTCCAAAAGTTCTCCTTTTTGCATACCACTCAATTCTTTTTGATCATGGTATTTACGAATAAGAGCTGTTGTACTAATAATACTTCTCGGCGCGTTTTTAGCTTGTGCCGAAACGGCTGCAGTAGTTAAGATAAAAAGTGCACTTAGTAGAGTAATTTTCCCTTTCATAGATTCTTATTTATAATTGGTTCTTGATAAAAACAAAAATATATAAATTAACTTAAACTCCAAGAGTAATGCATTTTTTTTTCAAAAAAAAATCTTAAAAAAACCTTAAAAATCAGTCTTATGTCGAGAAAATGTGCGTTTTAACGTGCTTTTTGTTAAAATCGTAAAACCTTAAAAGGTAAGATTATCGCCATGAAAAAATTGAATCGTTTCTTTTAAATAATAAAAAAAAACTTACTTTTGGTGCTCAATCAAAAAAAAATATTAACAAAAACATCTGCATATCTGCTCATCTTGAGCCATTTATTAACAAAATTAAATTAATTCGAAGCTAAAAAATCTTCTAAAAGTATTTCAAATTCAAATTTATAAGTAGTAAATAATCTTAACTCAAAAATTTTTGACTACATCATTTTCTTCTATCTTTGCCCCATGCAATTTTCTCAAATATTAGGTCAAGATTACATCAAAAGCCACTTGACAAAAAGTGCTGCTTCTGGTAGAATTCCGCATGCCCAATTATTCGTTGGGCCAGAAGGAAGCGGTACATTAATCACTGCCATTGCTTACGCTCAATACATATTATGCGGTAATACTGGCGATGAAAATTCAAACGGAAACGATTCCTGTAATCTAAAGTTTGACAACATATCGCATCCCGATCTGCATTTTATCTACCCAACAGTTACTACCGAAGACGTAAAGACAAAACCAAAAAGTTTAGATTTTATTCAAGACTGGCGCAGTTTTATTCAGGAAATGCCTTACGGAGGTTTGTTCGATTGGTATAAAATTCTTGGCGTACAAAACAAACAGGGAGAAATTCGTGTTGAAGATGCACAGGAAGTTTTAAAATCGCTTGCGCTGAAATCATATGAAGGCGGTTATAAAATTATGATTATTTGGATGGCCGATAAAATGAACATCGCCGCTTCAAATAAACTTTTGAAACTTTTAGAAGAACCTTCAGATAAAACGATGTTTATATTGATTTCTGAAAATGAAGAAGATATTATACAAACCATTCGTTCTCGATGCCAGGTAATTCACTTTAACGGACTTCCAGAAAAAGTAATCGCCGAAGCATTAGTTAAACAAGAAAATATAGACCCGAACTTAGCCAAAAAAATTGCGCATCAAGCTCAGGGTAATTTTAGTAAAGCGCTGCATTTGTTAAAAGAAGACGATGATGATCTTCCGTTCGAACAATGGTTTGTCAATTGGGTTCGCGCCGCTTTTAGAGCAAAAGGAAATGCTGCCGCAATTCAAGATTTGATTTCTTGGAGCGAGCAAATTGCTTCTCTTGGACGTGAAAGCCAAAAGAAATTTATTCAGTATTGCATCGAAATGTTCCGCCAAGCTTTGATGCTTAATTATCAAGCACCTAGTTTGGTTTACATTGAACCAAAAGTAGATAAATTCAAACTGGAGAATTTTGCTCCGTTTGTCAACGGAAATAATATTCATGAAATTTTCAAAGAACTTTCAGACGCGATGTATCACATTGAAAGAAACGGAAACGCCAAAATTATTCTAACCGATTTATCGATCAAATTAACTCGTTTAATTCACAAAAAATAAATTCAAAAATGAGCAATGTTGCCTCCATCCTAATTTTAGCTTTTTTAGCTTTAACGTTCTTACAATCAGGTTACGAAAAAATATTTTATTGGAATGACAATGTTTCTTGGCTAAAAGAACATTTTGCTAAAACGAGATTAAAAAATCATGTTCCGCTGGCATTAATGCATCTTCTAATTGTAGAATTAATTTCTGGAATTTTATGCGTTGTTGGAGGAATTCAATTGTTCACCAATAACGGAAGAGAATTTGGTTTTTATGGCGCAATTTTTTCCTGCATCTGTTTATTAATGATGCTTTTCGGACAAAGACTGGCAAAAGATTACGACGGAGCGAGAACCATTGTAATTTATTTCATACCAGCTGTAATGGCTGTTTATTGGTTGAATTAACGACCTCAATTTTTAAAAAACAGCCACAGATTTCACTGATTAAAAGGATTAAAAATCTGTGATAATCTTTGAAATCTGTGGCAAAAAATAAATTTATTATCTAAAAAATGAATCCAAAACATCCTTCAGAATCTCTAACTATTTTAACTGATTTAGTTTTACCGAGCGAAACAAATCCTTTAAACAATCTTTTTGGTGGCGAATTATTGGCCAGAATGGATCGTGCTGCAAGTATAGCAGCCCGCAGACATTCGCGCCGAATTGTAGTTACAGCTTCTGTAAATCACGTTGCCTTCAACAGAGCAATTTCGCTTGGAAGCGTTGTAACTGTCGAAGCAAAAGTTTCAAGATCTTTCAAAAGTTCAATGGAAGTTTTTATTGACGTTTGGGTAGAAGACCGCGAATCTGGAAACAGAACAAAAGCAAATGAAGCAATTTACACTTTTGTTGCCGTTGACGATACCGGAAGACCAGTCGAAGTACCCGCAATTGTACCAGAAACAGAACTTGAAATTCAGCGTTTTGATGCTGCGCTTCGCCGCAAACAATTAAGTTTACTGCTTGCTGGAAAAATAAAACCTTCTGATGCCACAGAATTGAAGGCACTATTCTTATAGATCAAATTTGTGACAATTTGGAACAATCAAACTTCAAAAAAAGAAGTAATTTTACAAATTCTAAGAGTGATCAATAAAAATATAGAAGAATTTTCTTATTTTTATCCAAACAGACAAAAATAACAATTAAGATATTTAAAAAATGAGTTCAGACAAAGAAGCCAAATTAAAAGCACTGCAATTAACGCTTGATAAACTTGACAAAACCTACGGAAAAGGAACCGTAATGAAAATGGGCGACAGAGCCATTGTAGAAGTAGAAACGATTTCTTCTGGCTCATTAGGCGTTGATTTAGCTCTTGGAGTTAATGGATATCCAAAAGGAAGAATTATTGAAATATATGGTCCAGAATCTTCTGGAAAAACTACTTTGACGCTTCATGCTATTGCAGAAGCTCAAAAAGCTGGAGGTATTGCTGCCTTTATCGATGCAGAACACGCTTTTGATAGAAACTATGCCGAAAAATTAAATGTTGATATCGAGAATTTAATCATTTCGCAGCCAGACAATGGAGAGCAGGCTCTTGAAATTGCTGAAAACCTAATTCGTTCTGGAGCAATTGATATTGTGGTAATTGACTCGGTTGCTGCTTTAACTCCAAAAAGTGAAATTGAAGGTGAAATGGGAGATTCTAAAATGGGTCTGCACGCACGTTTGATGTCTCAAGCTTTGAGAAAACTTACAGGAACTATCAGTAAAACAAATTGTACTGTTTTCTTTATCAACCAGCTTCGTGAAAAAATTGGTGTAATGTTCGGAAATCCTGAAACTACAACCGGTGGTAACGCATTGAAATTCTACGCTTCTGTACGTTTAGATATTCGTCGTTCTTCTCAAATTAAAGATGGAGAAAACGTAATTGGTAACAGAACAAAAGTAAAAATCGTTAAAAACAAAGTAGCACCGCCTTTCAAAACTGCCGAATTCGACATTATGTATGGAGAAGGAGTTTCTAAAACTGGTGAAATTTTAGATTTAGCGGTAGAATTTGAAATCGTTAAAAAAGCAGGATCTTGGTTCAGCTACGGCGATACTAAATTAGGTCAAGGTCGTGACGCTGTAAAATCATTGATTAAAGACAATCCAGAACTTGCTGATGAACTGGAAGTTAAAATTAAAGATCATATCAAAGAATTAGCAAACGCTTAATCTTAATATAAGTCAAAAAGACTATTTCTGAGTCCGATAGAGTATAAAAATCTATCGGACTTTTTTATTTTCAAAAAAATTAAAAATTTGACGCAACCATTTCGCTAAACGATCATCTTAAAGAAAACAGGTCTTCAAAATTGGTACAGCCATATATCAATTTGGATTTTTTTTAGAATTAACATTGGTTGGTTATTTGAACAAAATCCGTTAGTTTTTTGGTGCTAACGGATTTTTATTAACTTTTCTTACTTTTTGACGCAACCTTTTTATTTTTCTGCATCTATAATAATGTGACGTTAACTTGAGTTATTATTAAACTCTTTATTATCAACCATTAATATTTTTAATCATGAAGGAAAAAATAGAATTGTTGTACAGTAAAAATCGAAGAAAAACCAAATTGAAATTTAAAAAAGTATTACGTTTTATTTCTGAAAAGATAATTCACAGATAATTTTTGAATAAAAACAGGGTTTTTTAATTCAAATAAAAGCCGATAGATTTCAATAATCTATCGGCTTTTATGTTATGGGTATTTAATATTTAATTCTTTTTGTGAAAATCTACTAATCCGTTATAAATTACGTTTCTCACCTGCTCTTTAAGCTCTTTTCTATTTTCGATTGTCAGACCTTCTGTTTCTATGAAAGGTAAAACTCTCACTCTCATTTTCCCTGGGCTTCCGCTTAAAAATGTATACGAAAAACGCTCTTTGTTATCGGGAAAAACAATCGGAACAATTGGAATCTGATGATCTATTGCAAGTCTAAAAGCGCCATCTTTAAATTCGTCCAGCAAAACGCTTTCATCATCTGGAACACCGCCTTCAGGAAAAATACAAATACTTAAACCTTGGTTCAAACGGCTTTGGGCTCTTTTAAAAACTTCATTTTTACTTTTTGATGAGTTTCTGTCCACTAGAATGCACGTTCTTTTGTAGAAAAATCCGAATAGCGGAATCTTCACAAGTTCTTTTTTTCCAACAAAAACAAATGGATTTTTAATTATAGCAAGCATAAGCATAATATCTGTCATTGACGTATGATTGGCTACAATCATATAACTTTTGCCTTTAATGAGCTTCTGTTCGCGTTTTACGATATAATAAAAACCCATTCCGAAAAGGATGAATTTAGCCCAAATGCGAGCCATTTTAAAAAAATATGGATATCCCTTCTCTGAGATAATAGAAATCAACAAAAAAGGCAGCATAATAATGATCGGCACCGCCATTACAACGTAAAACCAAACGCGCCAAAGAATCCAAAAAGCAATTTTCAATATTTTCATAGAATCAAATGTAAGAAAGAGAAATGAATTTTTTTGAATATTTTAATGCTGGTAAGTCAATTGTTGTGTTTTTTGTTACGCAGAGTTCGCAGAGGATTTTCGCAGAGTATGCGGAGTTTTTTTAAGGGAATCTTTTCATGAGTTCGCAAAGTCGTATTATTTATTTAAAAAATTGAATTCTCAACAAATTTGACAAAAACTCTTCGACTTTGATAAATATAACTAAATTTATACGAAATTCTGCGTTAAAATATAAATTTAAAGTTATGACCGAAAATGAAATTTCAACAATTGTAATTGGGCTTGCTATTCAGATTCATAAAACACTTGGACCAGGATTGTTAGAAAATGTTTATCAAGAATGTTTGTATTATAAAATAAAACAACGCGGTTTAATAGTAGAAAAAGAAAAACCGATGCCCTTAATTTTTGAGGAAATAAAATTAGACTGCGGTTATCGCATCGATTTATTAGTTGAAAATAAATTTATAATTGAAATTAAAGCTGTTGAAACCTTAACGGTAAATCATTTAGCCCAAACTTTAACTTATATTAAATTAGGAAATTATAAACTTGGACTTATAATAAATTTCAACGAAGTACTTCTAAAAAATGGAATCAGAAGAGTAGCAAATAATTTATAAAACAAAACCCTCAGAGATCTCAAAAACTTAAAAAACTCAGAGCACTCAGCCAAAAAACTTAAAAAAATATCAGCGTTCTCTGCGAAAAACCTCCGCGATCTTTGCGTAACAAACAACACCAGAACTTTATAAAAAAACCTTATGCCCTTTAAAGTAAAAAAACGAACTTTGCAGTTCAGAAAAAATCGAGAATGGCAAAAATACTTACTGGTGTTCAGAGTACAGGAACACCGCATTTAGGAAATTTATTAGGCGCAATTATTCCAGCAATCGAATTATCAAATAATCCGGAAAACGAATCTTTTTTGTTTATTGCTGATTTACATTCAATTACTCAGATTAAAGACGGAAAAACTTTAAGAGAAAACACTTACAGCACCGCCGCAGCATGGCTTGCATGTGGTTTGAATCCTGAAAAAGTAACGTTTTACAGACAATCTGATGTGGTTCAAACTACTGAATTGACTTGGTATTTAAGCTGTTTTTTTCCTTTTCAAAGATTGACTTTGGCGCATTCTTTTAAGGATAAAGCCGATCGTTTAGACGATGTTAATGCTGGACTTTTTACATACCCAATGTTAATGGCGGCAGATATTTTATTATATGATGCTGAATTTGTTCCAGTTGGAAAAGATCAGCTGCAACATTTAGAAATTACTCGTGATGTAGCTTCTCGCTTTAATCACCAAATGGGTGAAACATTTGTTATTCCTGAAGCAAAAATTCAGGAAAATATTATGCTGATTCCTGGAACAAACGGCGGAAAAATGAGTAAATCTGCCAACAATATTATCAATATTTTCTTGGATGATAAGTCGTTACGCAAACAAGTAATGAGTATCGAAACCGACAGTACTCCACTTGAAGATCCTAAGAATCCAGATACTTGTAATGCTTTTGCGATCTATTCGTTATTAGGAAATGAAGAACAGATTGCTCAAATGAGAGCCAACTATTTAGGTGGTAATTATGGTTACGGACATGCGAAACAAGCTTTGTTTGAATTGATTACAGAAAAATTCCAAACAGAAAGAGAGAAATACAATTACTATATCAACAATTTGGAAGAAGTTGACGCTTTATTGAAAAAAGGTGCGTCAAAAGCTTCTGTAATTGCAGATGGAGTTTTAGCAAAAGTGAGAGAAGTTCTTGGATTTCAAAAATAAAAAATTTCTTTACTTTCAATAAATTTATAACGCTGACAAAATGGAATTGTCAGCGTTTTTTTTATTTCAAAAGCTACTGTTATTTTTTGTAACTTCATATATATTAATTCTTTAAATAAAAAAAGATGAATAAATATATTGAAGATTACGACGTTCCACCCTATTTATTTCAAATCCTAAATATAATTTTTGGATTACTTTTGATCTATGTTTTATACAGATTGTACAAGCATTTCAAGAACAAATAAAATAATATTTCTGCGCTAAATTGACTCAAAAAGTTTTCCAGGAAGTGGTCTTACAACGCCTTTCAATTCCATATTAACCAAAATGGAAGAAATTCTAAAAATCGGAAAATCGCAATCAATTGCTATTGTGTCCAACAATTCTTTCCCGTTGCGCTGTAGATAATCATATATTTTTTGCTCGTCTGGTTCGAGTTCAACAAAAAGCTGTTTCTGAATTGCTTTCGAATTTTCTTTAATATCCCAATTCAACATATAAACCAAATCGGCAGCATTGGTTAAAACGCTTGCTTTTTGAGTTTTAATTAAATTGTTACAACCTTGGCTGTACTTATCCGTTACTCTTCCCGGCACGGCAAAAACATCCCGATTGTATTCATTAGCCATATTTGCCGTAATGAGCGAACCGCCTTTATCTGCAGATTCTATCACAATTGTAGCTTCGGTCATGCCAGCAACAATACGGTTTCGGCGTACAAATTTTTCTTTATCCGGATTAGAATCGCTCCAGAATTCAGTAATAAAGCCACCATTTTCTTCCATCTTGGCCATATACTTTTTGTGCGTTCTCGGATAGATCTGATTCAATCCGTGTGCCAAAACACCAATCGTTTGTAAACCCAGATCCATCGCCACTTGATGCGCAACAATATCAACTCCATAAGCAAATCCACTTACGATTATCGGATCAAGAGGTGCCAGATCTTCAATTAATTTTCTGCAAAATTCTGTTCCGTACGAAGTTATCTGGCGAGTGCCCACAATGCTGATTATTTTCTTGTTTTTAAAGTCTAAATTTCCAGCCGTAAAAATTAAAATCGGCCCATCAATGCAATGTTTAAGGCGATCTGGATAACTTTCATCTTTAAAAGAAGAAACTTGAATGTTGTTATTTTTTATGAAAGCCAATTCTTTTTCAGCCTTTTCAAAAACGCTTTTATCTTTAAGATTTTTTAGTAAAACCGTTCCAACTCCATCAATAGCAGCAAGCTGATTACTTTTTGCAGTAAAAATGGATGAAGCATCACCAAAAGACTGCAGTAACTTTTTCCCCATTATATCTCCTACTCCGTCGATCTTTAATAGAGCCAATAAATAAAATAATTCTTGATCATTCATTTTTAAAAACATTATGTAAAATAGAAAATTAATTTCTCCATTTTATGAATCGCAAATATCATTAAAACAAAGTAATTTCTTAATAAAATATATAATTAATATTGCTTTGGATTTGTTAATTAGCATAATCATTGAGCTAATTATTTGAAAACGAATTGTCTAAAAATAAAACCGAATTGTTAATAAAAATTGTGAATAAAATTTTGATAACTATAAGCGTTGCATAACTTTGTTACTATGAAAATCGAAGTATATATATCACAGTTATTGTATCGTTATCAGTGTGTAACGGTTCCAGGTTTTGGTGCCTTTTTAACCGAAATTCATTCGGCGCAGCTTAATCCAAACACTAATTCGTTTTTTCCTCCAAAGAAAACTCTTTCTTTCAACAGTCATTTGAAAAACAATGACGGATTGTTGGCAAATCATATCGCGCAAGCAGAAAAAACTTCTTATGGTTTTGCTGTAAGTGCTATTGCTTTTGAGGTTTTAAACTGGAAAAAAAAATTGGAAGAAGATGGCGTAATTTCACTAAAAAACATTGGAGAACTGCGTTTAAACTCTGAAAGCAATATTATTTTTACACCAAATGACCAGACGAACTATTTGTCTACTTCATTTGGATTAAGTCCTTTTGTTTCGCCAATGGTGAAAAAAGAGGTTTTCGAGAAAAAAATCGAAAAAATCGCTGCAAAAGAAAAAGATGCTGTTTTATTATATGAAAATGAAGAGCACGTAAAATCTTCAAATCCTTTCTTGAGATATGCAGCAATTCTAGTTCTAGGATTAGGAATTGCAGGAAGCATTGGTTATCCTCTTTACCAAAATCAAATTGAGAATCAAACTCTTGTTGTAGAACAAGCGGTTCAGAAAAAAGTACAGAACAAAATTCAAGAAGCAACTTTTTTTATCAAAAGTCCGCTTCCAGCTGTAACTCTTTCTGTAGATTCTGCAAAGGTTGAAACTGTTGAGCCAACTATGTCATACCACATTATGGCAGGCGCTTTTAGAAGTGAACAAAATGCAAAAAAAGCGTATAACCAATTAATTAAAGATGGTTTCAAAGCTAGAATGCTGAAAGAAAACAAACACGGATTATTTCCTGTTTTATACGGAAGTTACGCCACTATGAGAGAAGCCGAACAAGCTCAAAAAGAAATACAAAAAGGCGAAAATCCGCAAGCCTGGATATTGGTCGAAAACTTATAATTGTTGAAAATCCTGTTCTTTTAGAATGGGATTTTTTTTGTCTTATTCTGTTGTTTTAAAAGATTTTTAGGGTACAATTTGAAAATTTCTTCGAATAAATTCGCTATAAAAATTTAAACAATCATGAATAAAATCTTCACAACATTAGTTTTTGTACTACTCTTTAGTTCACAATCTTTCTTTGCACAACAAACGCAAACCAACCAGCAGGATTTAGAAATTAAAAAAGCTCAGGTGCAGCAGGCTGTCAAAGAAAATCATAGAAAGTTAGATGATAAAATTGCGCAGTTAAAAAAAGAACAGAAGGAATTTGAATCTAAAAAGAACAGTCTAGACAAAGCTGAAAGCAATTTAAAATCGACGAGAGAGAAAATTGAAAAGCTGGAAATGACCAATCAGAAAATTGAAAACAAAATCACGACCTCTTCTATTTCTGAAGAAGAAATTCAAAAACAAAGAATTAAAACCAAAGAAAATGAAGTAAATATCCAAAAGCTGAAATTGACGCAAATCAATCAGGAAAAGGAACTTGACAAAGTTATCTCGGCCATTTAAATACAAAAAAATCCGAATTCAAGTTGAATTCGGATTTTTTGTTTATCGTGAAACAATTTTAGCATTTTGCGATAGAATTTCCTTTCCCGACTGATAAACTGTTAACGTTGCCGGCGGCGAGTTTTTTTCGCCAATTACAATGAAATAACATTCGTATTTGAAATTGCCTTTTTTAAATTCGTAGTAATGATTTCCGCCAGTTCCATCAGCAACAAAAACTCCATTTTCGATTATCAAATCTGGTTTATCTGTCATTTTATTTTTAATTGACCACGAAGCATAACGATACTTATTGTTTCCTAAATCGTCAATTCTGATTCTGAATTTTGATGTTTCTAAAATCGCAACTGGTTCTTTAAATTTTGAAATTGAAGCGTTTACATTTTTCTTCTGCGCCACGATCAACGAATTTTTAATTTTTAATTCTGCATCCGACTGATGATTTATGCTGATGATTTTTCCGTCAGTGTCAATCCACAAATCACCTTGATTCAGCATGATGCCTCGCCAGCCCACTTCCGACCAATCTTTTGCAGGATTAGATTTGGTTATTTTCTCAATCAAAACTTTATCAAAAATTTGATTGTATCTTTTTACAAAATCAGCTTTATTTTTTACTGATGGAATTGGATTTTCTCGATTAAACGGAAATTTGATTCGTTTTGAAATTGCCTCTTTGTCACCACTTTTCACTTCGGAAATAAATTTAGAAATGAATTTTTGATATTCTGGCTTCAAATCCTGAGCATTCAAAAACGGAGAACTAAAAATCAAAAAAGCTAAAAATATTTTAAATGTTTTCATGTTAAAAATTAAGTTAGTACGTTGTAAATTAAACTTTTGAAAAACAAAAGCACTGTTTCACGTGGGACGTCCAAAAAATCAATTAATGCTCGCTTTAAACATTTTCAATTCATCCCAGGTAAATTCATCGCCGTGTTTTTCTTTCAAACCGCTCAGAGATTCTTCTTGATAAAATTCAAAAGCATCTCGCAAAGCCAAAATTTTATCATAAGGCAGAACATCGCCAATTTCTACTTTTTTCGCTTGAATCAATTTTATCAAATGCGTTTCGACGGTTTGTACTGTTAATTTACGCATTCTTGCGATATCTTCAATAGAATATTTTTCTAACCACAAATCATGCGTTTCTTCAACTGTTGTTTTTTTAACCGTTTTAAGCTCATTTTTGACCGCCTTAGCTGATTTGTATCGAACGACGGGTTCTTCTGTTCTAAAAATGTCTGTATTTGTCGTTTTCAGCTCTTCACGAATTCGTTCTGCTTTGCTGATTTTATAATTTCGAATTACGGGTGACGAAAGCTTTTCTTTGGAGATTGCTTTTCCAGAAACCATTACTTCGATCAGCAACTTGGCTTTCATCAAACGTAAAACGGCTTTTGTCTGCAGATCTTCAAGAAAATTCAGTTCTTCATAGAATTCTTTGACTTTTTTAAACTTCTGAATTTCATTTATTTTATAAATCAAATCGTCAACCAATTTGTCCATCGGTTTAAAAAAATAATCGTAGGCTGCTTCTACCCTTTCTTTCACAAAAAATAAATCGACCGTTTCTTTGCTGAAAATTTTATTAAGCTGATTGACGAATTTCTGCGAAGGATCTAAAAGCTGTTCTATTGTGTCCAAACGTTTATGCGCCCAAACAGCGTGCTTTGATTTTTCTGAACCTGCCGCATTTTCATTATAACTAAAACGATGATTTCGCCATTCCTGAGCCAAATCTGTCCAATTGAAACTGTTGATCAAATAGTTATGAATAAAATTCTTGGTTTCAAAATGAAGTGATTTTTCTAAAACTTCTTCGGTCGCTTTATTCAAAGCATAATCCATGACATCTTGATCATTAGAAATACCGTTCATCTGCATCGGAGAAAGCAAAATAAGCCCCTCTAACGAACGCAAACGCGAAAGCGCAACATATGCTTGTCCCGGCAGAAAAACTTGTGATACGTCGAGCGCAGCTTTGTCAAAAGTCAAACCTTGGCTTTTATGCACCGTAATCGCCCAAGCAAGTTTAATTGGGTAATGAGCGAAGGTTCCTAAAATTTCTTCTTCGATATCTTTGGTTTGTTCGTTGACTTTGTAGCGAATATTTTTCCATTCGTACTTTTCGACTTCTAGCGTCATGTTTTCTTCTGGAAAGTGAACAAAGATTTCTTCGTCTGAAAGTGATTTGATAACACCCATTTTTCCGTTGAAATATCTCTTTTCAAAAGATAAATCGTTTTTAACGAACATGATCTGCGCGCCGACTTTCAATTTTAACTCTTCTTCAACTGGAAAAATCTTTTCTGGAAAATCTCCCACTACAAATGGCGTGTAAACATATTCTTTACCATCTAAATCATTGATAGCCTGTGAATTGATAGAATCTGCCTTAGCATTATGCGTTGTTAACGTGATATAACCTTTATTTTCTTTGAAGTCAAAATTGGGCTTAACATATTGATTTAGAACAGAAATGTCTTGCGGAGTAATCTGATTATTCCTCAAATTGTTTAAAACCGAAATAAAAGCATCATCTGTCTGACGATAGATTTTTGACAATTCGATATAAATTGGCGGATAAGTTTGCAGTACGTGAGAATGGAAAAAGAATTTTCCGCGATAATAATTTTTCAGCGTTCGCCATTCTTCATCACGAATCACGGGCGGTAACTGCAGTAAATCTCCAATAAACAAAACTTGAACGCCTCCAAATGGCTGTGTATTTCTTCGAACAGTCTGCATCATGAAATCGACAGCGTCCAAAAGATCGCCGCGCAGCATACTGACTTCATCAATAACCAGCAATTCCATGTTTTTAATGACATTACGCTTGACGTTATTCATTTTGAAGTGACGACGCAGCGTTTCTTTGTTTTCGAATTTTACTGTTTCTGTAAACTGCGCATTCGCATCATACGACGGAATGAAGGCAGAAAATGGCAATTGAAACATCGAGTGAATCGTAACTCCGCCGGCATTCAAAGCGGCAATTCCAGTTGGTGCAACAACCACCGTATTTTTATGTGTTGTGGCAATGATTTCGCGCAAAAGCGTCGTTTTTCCAGTACCTGCTTTTCCTGTAAGAAAAATAGATTTCTGAGTCTGATTGATGAATTGTAAAGTGTAAGCTGCCGCTTCTGAAACGTTCTGCATTGTGCTTGTATTAAAAAATAAAATTACCGCATTTTATAAAAAGAAAAAACCTAAATCTTTGTGGATTTAGGTTTTCAGTAATTTAGTTAGTTTGGTAGTTTTTTATTTTTTTGCTTCACCTTCTTTAGTTTCAGCTTCTGGTTTAGCCTCTGTTTTAGGTTCTGCTTTGTACTTGTCGTTTAATTCTTTGATAATCGTTTTTGTGATATCATACTTCTCCTCAGCATACAAAACTGTTGCAGCATCTCCTGTACCGTAGATGTAAGAGTAACCGTTTTTCTTTCCGTATTCTTTGATGAATTTTTTAACTCCACTAACAAGAGAATCCATTTCTACACCACTTTCTTGTTGCAATTGTTGTGATAATGCTTGTTGTGCATAACCCAACTGCTGCTCTCTTTTTTGCAATTCAGCACCTCTTTGCTGCGCCCAAGCTTGACCATTTGCTTGTGCCTGGCTTTGAAAACTAGCAGCGTCTTGTTTAAAACGTGAAATTTCAGCTTGTAATTGTCTCCCTTTTTCTTCCGCTTGAGCTTTGTATTTTGCTTCTAAATCTTTTGCCTCAGTGTACTCTTTCATTAAAACCGAAGTATCCACGTAAGCTGTTTTTACTTCCTTTACCTCTGCTGTTTTGTTACAAGAAACTGCGAAAACTGAAAGTGCGATAATAACTAATGCTTTTTTCATTTTTTTTAAATTCTATTTTTTTAGTATGAAAGACAAAAATATAAAAAATTCGATAGGATTAACGTAAAGTTTAAAAAATGCGTAAATTTTATAATATTGTTTTTATTTATAGAAAAAATATTAACAATAACCTAACTCTATTGACTTACGATCTTTAATTTATGCCTTTAAATGGCAAAAAATTCCTTCTTAGATTTTTATCTAAATGCCTGTGAATTTTTTCTATTTATTTTTTAAAACGTAAATATGAGAAGAATATTCTTTTGTAGATTTTGCTTTCCAATTTGATTTTAAACCGACGAAAAATGCTTTGATGTAATTCATCTTTCCTGTTTTATATTTTTCTGATAAAAGACTCACATAAAACGAATCAAACTTCATTGGAAGTATTTTTTCTAATTTCATATCTACTCTTTCAAAAAGCACTTGAATCGATTTTTTTGAAAAATGCCAAAAGTGAATTGGCACATCATAAGCTGCCCAAAAAGTTTCGTAATGTTTAGCATCAAAAGATTTATAGTTTGGAACCGCAATAATTAATGTTCCAGTTGGTTTCAATAAACGTTTTAATTCCTGAATTTGTTCTTCTAAATTTGGAACATGTTCTAAAACGTGCCACATTGTAATTAAATCTAAAGATTGATTTTCTAAAGTGCTTATTTCTTCTACAAATGAAATTCCTTTTTGCTTTGCGATATTTTTTGCACGATCGCTTGGTTCTACTCCAATAGTTTCCCAACCGTCATTTTTCGCAGTTAATAGAAAATCTCCCGTTCCAGCACCAATATCTAAAATTTTACCTTTTTGAGTTTGTTGCGAATTGATTAAATTCAATTTATTCTGAAGTGCAATGTTTTTTACAAAATGATATGCTTTTTCAAATAATGAACGTTTGTTGTCTGTATGCGAAATATAATCTTCGCTCTCGTAATACTTTCCTAAATTTTGAAGTTCAGGTTGTGGCGAAGTAATCAACATGTCTAATTCTTCGTCGTAGTACAAATCGAAAATTTCTTTTGAAACAGAATGGTCTTTTACAGTAAGAAAGGGTTTTTTGTTTAAAACGTCCATTTTTTAAATTCTAGTATTGGTTTAATTTATAGCAAATCCTAAAAACGAAATTTCTTCATTTTTAGGATTTATTTTTATTTATTTTAATTCTTCCAGTTTATTTTTACAGCTGAAATTTTATCATTCTCAATTCTTGTATTTTCTAACACAATAAAATCATTTAAAATATAAAATTGCAATGGCGAAATATATTTTTGATGATTTCTTTTAACATCATTTTCATGATCAATAACCCAACCGTTTAAAGTTGCATTATTCTTTTTAATTTCTTCTAACAGAATTCTTCCGTATCCTTTTCCTTGAATTTTATAGTTTAGCATAATCGAAAACCAAATTTCATTATCCCGAAAAAAGGTGTAGGCCCAACCTTGAATTTCATTTTCGTCATCGATTAACACATAAATCTTCAAAAGTTTCATGACCAAACTGAATTGGATATTCGCTATTGCGAAGATGCCATAATTGCTCTTTTTCTTCTTTCGAGAAAACATCCTTTTGAACAACTTTCATATTACTTTGATGTGTTTTTTATAAAAAGGTTTCACGTGGAACAATTTTGAGTTTTCAGTTTACAGTCTCAGTTTACAGTCTCAGTTTACAGTCTCAGTTTACAGTCTCAGTTTACAGTCTCA
>NZ_CAMLIX010000056.1 GCF_946479975.1 uncultured Flavobacterium sp. | reverse complement strand
ATTTAAGGCATCTGCACCAAAAATTGCCGTTACCAAACTTCCTAAAATCACATAAATTACAATAATAAAAATACCATACATCATGGCGTTTCTAATTCCAGCCGTTTTATTTTTACTTTGTTTGGTAAAGAAACTCACTGTCATTGGAATCATTGGGAATACACAAGGCGTAAACAAAGCAGCAAGACCTCCTAAAAAGCTGAAGAAAAATAGTGTCCAAAGGCTTTCTTCAGGGGCTGTTTTTCCCGAAGCAGTTCCTGCAATATTTAAACTTTCAGGAGTGTCTTTGCTGGCTGTGCTAACAGAATTTGTTGTGTTGTTTGTGGTATCCTGTTTAGTAAGTGATTCGTCTTTTACAGGCAAATCTGTATTTTTCGCTTCTGTTACTGCATTTGCAACATCTTCATTTTTAACTGGCGTATCTGATTTTTTGAAGGTAAACTTTACTTCTTTTTCTCCCGGAGGAAGACAGCTGTTGTCATTACAAACCATAAAAAACACAATCGCATTGATGGAAAAAGCATCGCTTGTTTTGCGTTCTATAGTCTGTGTAAATACTGCTTTATCTGCAAAATATTTAATTCGCATATTAAAAACTGGATCGTCTACTTCATGACCAGCAGGCTCAGCTACAGAACCAATAGTTTTGTAGTTTTTAGACTTCGGAAAAGTAAAACTAGTCGGTGCTGGTCCGCCTGACGGAACATTTTGAGAATAGATATGCCAGTTTTTATCAATTTTGGCAATTATACTCAAAGTATATTTGTTTTCTCCTATTTCTTTTACAGATGTTGTAAACGAAACCGGATCGTAAATTTGGGCAGTAAGATTACTAACCGCAAATAAAAATGCGATAAAAAAGAATAATTTTTTCATGATTTTAGAATGAAATACTAAGTTGTTTTGACAATCTTTGCGCCCTTCGACTTCGCTCAGGGTAACATATGTATGTGAAGTTTGTCAGGCTGAGCGAAGTCGAAGCCCCGCTCCAACATGACATGAATTATTTTTTATAACGACTCAAAATCCATTTTGAAACGTCGTCCATAACTTCTTCGGCAAAAACTTCGTCGAGTTCTTTGACTTCGGCTTGTGTACAGGTTTTGCAATGCTGATACATATGATTCAATCCTGGATAAATCTTTGTGCTAAGATCTTTTGTGCCCAGATATTTTTGGAATGAATTGATGTTTTCTTCTGCTGGAACCTGAATGTCTTTATCTCCGTTGGCAACCATTACTGGTATGGTGATTTTTGGCAGATAATTTTCTGGTTTGTAATGAATGTTATAACGGTACCATTTTCTGTCGGCATCTTTTCCATATCGATACAGGAAATCCTTTTCTCTTCCATCCCACATATGTATTTCTTTTAATGTAGTAGAATCTTGTGTTTTCATCCATTCATTTAGCTTTACTTCCATTGCAGGTTGTGCAGATTCGCCGTCTTTGGTATTGTACACAATATTGAACATGATATTGTACATTTCCATTTGTTTCGCCACCACTTTATCAGAGAAATTATAGCTTTTTAAAATGGCAGTATTTTGAAGATTCAGCATTTCTAGTCCGCTTACGCCAACGCCAGATAAACTGATCATGAATTTTACGTCTTTGTTTCTCGAACTTACAATTGAAGCAATCATTCCGCCTTCGCTATGACCGATTAAACCAATGTAGGATGCATCGATATTTTTATCGCTTTTTAGATAGGTAATTTGAGCATCAATATCATCGGCAAAATCTCCAGATGTAGCATTTTGAAAATCTCCCGTTGTTTTGCCAAATCCTCTGTCGTCTACACGTAAAGAAGCGATTCCATTTTTTGCCAGATAATCTGCCAAAACGGTAAAAGATTGTCTTCCCATGTAGGTGTAATTGCGATCATGCTGTCCTGTTCCAGAAATTAAAATCGCTAACGGATATTTCTTTTTCCCTTTCGGAATTGTCAATGTTCCTCCGTAAGTCAGTTTTGTATTTTTTCCTAGAAAAGTCATATCAATAACTTGATACGGATATGGCTTTTTAGGATGTTGTGGAAAATATAACGGCTGGATTTCTTTTTCTTTCTTTAAGACAATTGCTGTATTTGGAATTGAATAATAATTGAAAATTCCCGAAATCGCACTTTTATCGACATTGTATTTTCCTTTAAAAGAAAAACCATACATTTCATTTTTAAAAGAAACACTATCTCCTTTTACAGTTGTAGCGACTTTTTTATCGATATCCAATTCTGGCATTTTAACACTTAGAGAATCTGTTGTATATTTTGCCAGATCTCCAGATAAAATAACCCTGTACGAATGATGCTGGCCCTGCCAGATCGTTTGTGAAAAACTAATCTGGCTGGTCATCATCATGATCAAGAAACTTAAAAATGGCAAAAAATTTAAGCTCTCTTTCTTGTATTTTTTAATTAAAAACTTCATTATTTTTTATTCTCTGACTTTAAATATTCAACGATAATGGAAATTTCATCAGCCAATTCGCTTGGACTTCCAAAATAACCATTTGACATCCATCTTAATTTTCCATTTTGATCGATGATCATTTTTTCTGGGATTCCAGAAAAATGAAATGCTTTCGAATATTTATCATAAACTGCATCAAATTTTCCTGTTTTCGGGTTTTTGCTGTCATAAAGAACCGTAAAATCAAATCCTTTTTCTTTAATGAAAGCCTGAGTTTGTGCTTTAAAATCTTTTATGTATTCCATTGTATCAACAAAATAGAATTTCACATTCCCATCAGCTTTGTATTTGTTCACAGCCAGATTCATTCCCGGCATTGCACTTTTACAAGGTCCGCACCACATTGCCCAAAAATCCAGCACTACAATTTTACCTTTTTGGTCGGCTAATTTTACTTTTCCGCCACGGCTGCTTTCCATTTCAAATCCATCGATTGGAAGATTCACTAGTTCGGCTATTACTTTTCTTTTATGCTCGTCAATATTGCTTTGAGACTTTAGTGATTCAAGGTATGAGTCAAAGCCAGATACAGCATTTCCTTCCTTTAGATAAATTTCTTTTAATGATGCTAAGATTTCAGGGGTTACCATATTTTCTTTTACAGCAAGCGCCATGTAATTTTTAGCATCTGCAGTCTGTCCTTTTCTTAACAGCATTCTGGAATAAACTTCATTATAGGTAGCGTTATTAAAACCATACAGCGCTTTAATTTTTGCTAAATATTTTTCTTCGACATCATAATTTTTAGTTGCTTCAGCCAATTTAGCATACGTAAAATATTCTCTACTTAGCATTTGCAGAGCCTCTTGCTGCCATTCTTTTAATGATAATTTTCCTTCGTACATTTTTGGAACAAAGGTCAGCCTGCTCTCCATTTCTGGCATAATAATATCGGCATATTTCTTTAAGGTTTCTATTGAAGCTTTTTCAATACCTTCATAGTCTCTATTAAAAGGAATAGAAACTAAATGCCAGTGGTAATCCAGCAAGTTGAAAAAAGATACTTTCTTCACGCTGTTTAAAGCATAATTATAGTCTTTGTTGTTTACAATATACCCGTAAACAATTGATTTAATCATTTTATCATAAAAAAGGCTTTCTGTATCTGTGTAGACGTCTTCAAATTTATTTTGTGGAAATTTTTTTTCGAATTCTGTATACAATTGTACTTTTTTAGTAAAATCATTCTCTTTAAATGTATTCTGAATCTGCTTGTCTCTTGCTAAAATTCCATAAGGATATTTGGTAAGCAAAACGTTTTGCACTGAATCTGAAAATACTTTATCAGCTGGATATTCCAATAAATCTAAAGTCTTCTGAATATTATATTGTGTAGAATTATCCAAAGCAGCATCAGCCAGTAAACCACGTAATTCCTTCTTAATAATTAAAGACTGTTCTTTGCCTGATGCTAGTTTTTTTAATTTTAAACCGTAATAAAAAATCTTTTTACGGCTTTCGGGATGATATTTCAGTTCGTAATTTATCCACATTAGACCAACCTGATCAGCAATATATGCACTGTCACTTACCACTTTGGGCACTTCATTTTCAAAAGCCCTGCTTCTCAAAATTCCCCAGCCCGTATATGCTCCAGGAACCTGAGCAAACATGTAGCCATGAGGCATTCTTTCTCCTTTGTCTACGATGGTGTCCGATTTAAAAACACAATTAATAAAAGAAGCATGAGCAGAAAGTTTCATTTTAGTCTCCCATTTTTTCTCGCCGACTGCCTTTAAAGTAATGTCGTTTGTAATCCATTTAAAGTTATCGTAAGTATACACTACTCCATTTACATACATCGCATTGGCGAGTGGTCCTTGCGAAGCATCATAAGTTAAGGTAATTTCATCGCCAGGATTTGGATGCTCTGGAGAAACAGTAATAATTTGTGCAGGTTTATCCTGAGCAAATACAGCTGTTGTTACACTGAATAAAAATAAGATCAGTTTTAAATTTTTCATTTTTTTTGAAATTTAGTGCACTCAAAAAACTTGAGTGCACATTTATGATTATTGTAATTATGGATTTGTTTGTAAGTTTGGCGCGTACTGATAATAAAGTGGAGCATACGGCATTTGATAACGGTCGCTGTTTGGTGCAAGTGTAAAGGTCTGTGCTCCAAAAACGTGTGTAATGGTTTTGGCAAATTCTGGTTCTTTGTTTAATCTTTTCAAATCAAACCATCTGAAACCGCCCTGCCCCATTAACTCTCTTCTTCTTTCTGCTAAAACTTTGATTAAAGCATCTTTACTGTCTGTTGCTGTCATTGCAACATATTGCGCAGCTCTGAATCGTTTTTGTCTTAGTTTATTAATCTCAGCCATTGCTGCATCGCCAGAACCAGCTCTTGCCAAACATTCTGCTTTTGTAAGCATCATTTCTGCAACTGTTGGCCCTCCGTTTCTACTTTCTCCTGTTATACCTTCTTTAGCAAATGATCTTCCAATTGTATAATCAGAACTAAATGTACTTGATGGTTTTGTTAAAAGCACGTAACGCAAATCGTTTGTATCAAATGAGTTAATAAGCTCATTGCTCAATGATAAAATTTGAGGTGCATAAGCTAAGCTAGTATATCCATTCGATTTAGATAAAATCAATTCTTTATCTAATTTTCTATTTGGAAAAGCAGTAAACTCTAGATCTTCATAATTATTTAAGGTACTTTGAATCGCCAATGCTTTTTCTGCATTTTCTAAAGCCAAAGGATAGTTACGCATGTACAAATAGGTTCTTGCTAAAAGTGCGTAAGCCGATGCTCTGGAAGGAAATGCAACGTTATTTCCTGAATTAATTGGTTTTAAACCCGAATTTACAGCATCATTTAAATCACTAAGAATAATATCGTAGGCATTTTGAACTGTAGATCTTTTGATATCATCTGAAATTGTTGGAGTTGTAAAAAGTACAATTCCAAGATCTGTTGCGGCTGTTGTGGCATCATATGCTTTTCCAAATGTATTCACTAAGGTTAAAAAGATGTAAGCTCTATGTACTTGTGCTTCTCCTTTTATCGCTAGTTTTTCGGCTTCTGTCCCATTTTTACTTTTCATTACTTCGTTGATTATAATATTTGCGTTGTACAATGATGTATACATACCATTCATACTATAATCTATTTCAGCATCAAAATAAATTTGATCTGCCCATTTGTAAAAATTCACAAAAGGACGATAGTAATCTGATGCCCCTAATGCAGTTGTCTGGGCTTGATTTTGAAAACTTATATCATCTGAGGCAACATCTACAGCACCATAAGTAACATCATATACATATGAATTCTGCAAAAGATATCTATAGTTTTCGGTTTCTTCGGGTATTAATCTACCTTCGGTTTTAATATCGACATAATTATCGCAGCTTAAAACAATTGCTCCTAAGGCAATTATCGTGATGTATTTTAAATATTTTTTCATCTTAAAAAATTAAAAATTAACATTAAAACCAATTGAGTAGATTGCCATTGCTGGCAGCTTCATATTAGTTCCTGTGTAAGGCAGAAAATCAGGATCTAAACCGTCTTTATTTTTTCTCCAGAAGAAACCAAGATTTCTTGCTGTAAAGGTTACAGAAGCACCTGTTATTGAACCTCTGTCGATTAATTCTTTTAAATCATATTTTAGTGAAAGTTCTCTAAAACGAACATGATCTCCCTCGAAGATTTGATCCTCTCCAGATATATATCTTATGTAGCTTAGCCCTGTTGATCCTTGTATTCCTGGCACAGAAGTTGTCGCTTCATCACCTGGATTTCTCCATCTTTGGTCTATATCTGAATTTAAATCATACTGATTAAATCTTCCTGATCTGTTTACATAACTGCCGTAAGTTGGTTTAAACATTACATAATCAAATTTGTAAGTTGCCAAGATGTACAATGAAAGTTTTTTATAAGTGAATGTGTGGCTAAAACTTCCGAAATAAGAAGGAATATTTGTTCCCATATATTTCATGTCATCAATTTCTTTAAGAGAAGTAAAAGAATTAACGATATTACCCGATTTATCATAAACCTGAGTTCTTCCTGTTGCATCTAATCCTGCAGATCTAAAAGCAAATACACTGTTTAACGGATATCCTTTGACTGGTGTTGTGCCGCCTGATCCATTTAAATACTGGCTGAAATTTTGAAAACGCGAATCGGTTACTTCTGAAGTGTTATAAGAAACTACAAGACCTGCATCCCATGTAAAATCTTTACTTTTAAGAATGGTAGCGTTTAAACTTAAATCTACTCCTTTTCCAGATATTGTTGCTGCATTCTGTTTTAGGCTGTTGTTTTGAACACCGTAAAATGGAGAAATTGGAAAATCTACAATTAGATCTTTACTATCTTTTGTATAATATTCTATTGTACCGCCTAATCTATTGTTTAAGATAGAGAAATCTACTCCAAAATTTAAAATCGCTGTTTTTTCCCAACGCAAATTAGGGTTTGCCGGCGCAGTAATAAATGCATAAGGCTGCTGCGAAAAAGTATCTAAACTACTCAAACTAATGTTTGTAAAAGGGAAAACATCCAAATTAATGTTTCCGTTGTAACCATAACTTGCGCGTAGAGCCAGACTATTAAATAATTCTGAATCTTTAAGAAATGATTCTTCTTTAATATTCCATTTTGCACCTGTAGACCATAATGGCGTTCTTCTTAATCTTTTATCAACTCCAAAATTATTGTAGTCGTCTAAACGTGCACTTCCTGTAATTGTATATTTATTTTTATACGTATAACCAGCATTTCCATAATAAGATAAAAATCTTCTGCGGACATCTTTATGATCGTTACCGTATTGAAGTGTATAGTTGTATCCATTCACATCAATATAATTCATTGTAGGAATATCGATAGACGTTTGCGTTTTTGGATTATATCCAAACAAGGTTCTACTGTCTTGACTTTCTCTGGTTTCTCTGGCTTCAATACCCCCCATTGCATTAATCAAATGATCTTGGCCTATGATTCCATCGTAATTTAATTGTCCTCTTACGGTATAACTGCTTGTTCCAAATTCGTTGTTTTGATAAATACCTCCTTTTGGAATTGCATTTACAAGATCGCCATTGCTATTTATTGAAGTTGCCGAGTTAATTCTGTCACGCGCAAAAAATGTATCTTGGTTATACATATTATCATTTGAGGTACGAGCATTTTCTATAGAATAAGTACCAACTGCATCTAATCCTTTTAAGATTGGCGCTGTAGCCGAAATGGTAGCTCCAAAATTCAATTCATTTGATGATTTATCGCTATTTTTTAATTCATCAATATAATTGTAAGTCCATGGTAAATATCCAGCCTGCTCCAACGGAATAGTCTGCGCACTGTAATAACGCTGATAATAGTTTACTGAATTTCCGTCATCTCCAACAATTTGATCATAAGGCAGTAATGTATTTGGTGAAATACCTAACGGTTTAAGTCCTAAACCATTATCAGAGTATTTAAATATCGAACCTCTTAAACTGGTTGACATTTTTAAATAATTGAAGAGCTTAAAGTCCTGATTAGATAATAATGTTAAACGTTGTCCGCTGTTTCCTTGTGCCTGAGTTTCTTCCTTAGAATAAGATCCCGACATGAAATACGAATAATCATTTTGTGCACCGCTAAAAGACAAATTATAATTTTGCGTTGTAGATGCCTGCAGTAAGTACTTTTCTGCCTGTTCGTAAGTGTTACGATTACGCAAAACATCTAAACCAGCATTTTTCTGAGCTTCTGTAATAGCGCCGCGTTTATACTGAAACATCAAATCCATTCCCTGACTTACAGGAGTCGTCAACATATAGGTTACACTTGCTGGATCTGTAACCAGATTTTTATCTACAAATTCCTGCTCTAAATTCAGTACCTGAGAAGAATTCATCAACGGTAATTTTGATAAAGAAGGCTTGTTGGAAAAACCATAATTTTGAGAAAAATTGATTCTCGTTTGTCCCTGCTTTCCTTTTTTAGTATCAATTACCATTACTCCGTTTGCCGCTCTTGCACCGTAAATAGAAGCCGATGCTGCATCTTTTAGAAACGTAATTTTCTCAATATCGTTTGGATTTATCGTTCTAATATCCAATTCTGTTGGCGTTCCATCTAATACGATCAGGGGCATTGCATTGGTTTCTAATGTAGATTTTCCTCTAATGGCGACATTATAACTAAATCTACCCTGACCGTCTCCATACGTAGTTCCGTAAACAAAAGTGTTATCAGAATCTAGAATATTCAACTGCAATCCAGCGACTTGACCTTCTAATCTGTGAAGTACGTTATTAACAGGAACTTTTTCCAAATCTTTTGCTGTAAGTGCAACAAAAGATCCTGTAGAACGTTCTCTGTCAATTTTTTGATATCCCGTAGATACAATCTTTACTTCGTCTAATTTGCTTACATCTTCTAATAAAATAGGATTAACAATCAAACTGTCAGAAACTGTGATTTCTGTTTTCTTATATCCTAAATATTCAAAAACAAGGATATCTCCTTTTTTTGCCATAATTTCATAAGAACCATCAAAATTGGTAACGGCACTTTTTCTAGTACCTTTTACCCAAACGGTAGCTCCTATCAAAAATTCTTTTTTAGCATTGGTAACAACTCCTTTAATTTTTACTTCTTCATCAAAAATTGAAGCTGTTGCTGTTGCCACTTTTGCTTTTGTATTTAAGGCAATGACAATCAATTTATTATTTACAAATTCTGCTTTATAATCATCTCCGATTAATTCTTTTATAACTGCCATAACATCAGCATTATTTACTGATATGTTTATTCTTCTCTGTGCATCAAAAACATCATCACTGTAGAAAAACTCAACATTGGTTTTTCTCGTAATTGTTTTTAAAACATTCGATACTGACTGGTTTTTAGCGTTAATGCTTACTTTTTGGGAATACGCAAAGGCAACTACGTTAAAAAGAAATATGGTTAATATTAGGGATTTCTTCATAAGATCAAGAAATTTATCCCAAAGCGCGGATTTTACCCCACAATCTTTTGCGGATAGGTTTTTTTTCATACTTTTAAATGTTTTGGTTGGTTAATAGATTTCGAACTCTTTTTTTCGACTGAACAAAGACTCGCCGGGAAATACTGCAATATTTTCCGGTTTTTTGTTTTTACTTACTTACGGTTACTTCATACGATTGGTTTACTTTGGTTATTTTATATTTAATATTGGATGATTTACTAATGATGTCTAGAAAATGATCTACTGGTTCGTCTTTTAAAACAATTCCCGTAAACTTAATCTGCTCCAATGCTTTTTGTTCGAACTTCACATTAAAGTTGTACCATCTTGCCATTTTGGTCAAAATGTTTTTCAGATTTTCATTTTCGAAATAAAACTTACCATCTTTCCAAGCGGTGTAAACAGAAGGATCTACTTCTACAACTTTTAAACCTGCATTTTTAGAACGAGCCTGCTGTCCTGGATTTAAAACTACAGTTTGATTATCTTCTGAAACTTTTACTTTTCCTTCTGCCAGTGTGGTTTCAAAATTTTGATCTTCCGCGTAAACGCTGATATTAAAATGCGTACCTAAAACGGTAACATCTCCCGACGTGGTTTTTACAGTAAACGGACTATGAGCATTTTTGCTGACTTCAAAATAGGCCTCACCTTCTAAAGTGACAGTACGTGTATTACCGCTAAATTCTACAGGATATTTTAAAGTAGATTTTGAATTCAGCCAGACTTTTGTTCCATCTGAAAGACTCACTGCATAAATACCACCAATAGGAACAATCAAAGTATTATCTCCCGTAGAAGTCGCTCCTTGCAAGTCTTTTGCATCATAAACCAAAACATGATTTACATTGGAAATTACGCCATTTTTAGAAACGATTTTTTCTTTTTTAGGTTCTAATGAAACTACAGTTCCATCAGCCAAAACTAATGTTGGATGATTGTATTGAGGCTCAATACTTTTTACGACTACCTTCTCGTTTTTCAAACTTTCTTCATTCATCAAAAAGAGCACAGATGTAATTCCTGCCAGCATTACCAAAACAGCTGCATACATCCATAATTTTTTATAATTGAAAAGTGGAATTACAGGCGTATCTACAAAGCCGATTTTTGCTTTAATTCTTTCAAAAGCCAAATCGGTATTCACGTTATTATAAAATCTTTCTTTGGACTTTAAAGTTTCTAAATCAATAACTTTTTGATAATGTTCTTGATTTTCAGGTACAGAAAGCCATTCCTGTAAAAGAGCGTTTTCTTCAATCGATAATTCTCCTAAAAGCAATTCTTTTTTAATGAGAGTGGCAATTGTGATTTCTTTCTTTCCTAAAAACATATTCTTTGATATTAAGTATCGGTTATTAACACTTTAAGTAAATGTTATATAACTAAGAGTACGAAACATTAAAAATGGGTGGAAGGTTTTTTGTTTTTTTTTAAAGAAAAAGCAAAATAAATAAAAGTTCAGAGTGATTTTTAAGTTTTTCCTTCAATAATTCTATGGCGCGGGCGCGCTGAGACTTTACTGTATTGACCGAAATTTGGAGTTGTTCGGCGATATCTTTGTATTTCATTCCTTCTAAACAAGAAAGTTCAAAAACTTCTTTGCATTTTTCGGGTAACGAATTTAAAGCATCAATTAATGTTGCGTACAATTCTTCTTCAAGAATAGTAAAATCGAATTCTGCGGCTTCATCAGAAAGTTTGTGGTCAAGCTCGACGCCTTTTTTTTCATTCTTCAAAATTAAAAGAGAACCATTTCGAACCATCGTATACAAATAGGATTTCACATCAATAATCTTTTCAAATTTGACACGATTTTCCCAAAGCTGTAACATGACATTTTCTACCACTTCTTCGGCTAGAAAATTGTCTTTCACGAAAGTGTAACTGTAACTCACAAGACGTGGATACAAAGAATAAAATAGTTCTTTGTAATACGCTTCATCAATTTTGATATTTTCTTGTTCTGAGCTAATTTCTGGCATTTGTTTACTTGCGCAAATATAAATTTAATATCAACAAAACATTATTTTTGCCTAATAATTATCATCAAATACCTTAAAGCACTGCAAAAAAGTAAGAATAAAATGCTTTTTTAGTTTAAGGATTGATAATTCATAAAAACTAAAAATATGTATACAAGATATACGTAAAAAAACTTTTTTTGTTTTTAATGGAAGAAAATTAGTCTGCAGATTTTGTTCTTTTTCTGGAGATAAAAATCAAAATAACCGATAAAATTACGAAAGCTATCAAAACAAAAAATCCGTTTATAATCGCGGTTTTAAAACCTAATTTGGTGACATCTATAAAGGGATACGGATAAAAATGGGTTATAATTCCGTGAAATAAAGTGTAGATAATATAAATAATTGGATAAACCAGCCACAACCAAATAACCTTAAAAGATAATTTTTGCAGACTGACAAAAAGCAGCCAATAAAAGAAAAACAAAATAGGAACTACGGTATGAAATATTTCGCTTACTATAAGATGATGTCCATTTAAATCAACAATTTGACGAAGAAGCAAATTAAAAACAATACCTACAATAAGTATATAAACGGTAATGGCAGTAAGCGTTGAAGCTTTTCTGAAAAAATAATTCAAATTGCTTTTTCCTAAAAATAATAAAATTGCACTGCAAAAGAAAACTATCGAATTTGTTAGAATGGTAAAGTAACTCAAAAAGCGGACAGCAGCGCTGAAAAAAGTAAATTCTGAACCTTGCAAAAGCAAATAAAACTGTACAGGTAAAGCGTATAATTCGAGAGCAAAGATTATTGCCAGTACAATTTCTCTTTTTATTTTTGTGGTATTTTCTAGTATCATGTTTAACAAAAAGTCAGTTCATTAAAATAATCATTTTCAAACTACTATTTACGTGACTCTTTTATGCTTTTCACTTTCGACAATTGTTTTTTCAAGTCTTGATAACTGCGTTTTTTCTTGCTTGGCGCTCATAATCCAGTGAATCATTACTTTTTTGTACGAAGGCGCTTGTTTCTCAAAAAATTCCCAAGCTAATTTATTGCTTTTAAATTCCTTTTCATAAACTTCCAAAAGCGGAACAGGTTCTTTTTCGTGCGAATATATTTTCGATTTATTTTCTGTTCTAAAACTAAAAGCATTCAAACCTGCATCGGTCATTAAACCTGCTTTAGTCAAATCTTCCATTTTCTGAATATTAATAGCGCTCCAAATACTAGAAGTCTTCCTTGGAGTAAAACGAATGGTATAACTCTCTTCATCAATTGACTTTCGGACACCGTCAATCCACCCAAAACAAAGCGCCTGATCCACAGACTCTGACCAGCTCATCGATGGCTTTTTGCTATTCACTTTATAAAAACCAACCAGAAGTTCTTTCTCTTTTTGATGGTTTTTCTCCAGCCATTTTCTAAAATCTTTCTGATCGGAAAAAAAAGTAGGTGTCATTTTTGTTTTTTTATAAATATAGAAAGAATCTTGCAATGTCCATAAGATGACAAAGTTTAAATGAAATTAAACCATATAAGTGATATAAGTAAATTTAAGTTTTGCCTAAAATGAACTTATATCACTTATATGGTTTAAAACATTTCTACAAAACTTCAAAAAAATCTAATCTCCGCCACAGCCTCCGCAAGAACTTCCACAGGAAGAACCACAAGAGCTTCCGCACGAACTGCCACCAGAAGCACATGAACTTGAACCTGAATCGCTTGAGCTAAAAAAACTGCCTGAAGATTGAGGTGCAGCATAATTGGTTAGCGGAATAAAAGCACTTGCTAGAATAACACTTCCATATAAATAATAATCCCATTCCCAATCTCTTCTACTTTCGCCTTTACTAAGAATTTCTTCCTCAACCGAAGAAGGTATAATATTCACAAACATCAAACTTAAAACTTGGTTTAAGTAATAAAAGGAGATCAAAATTAAAGGAACAATGGCAATCAATAAAAATGTAACAGGTTTTCCTCTCCAAATTCCTGTTATAAACCTGCTGAATGCTATACTCAACAAAAATTCCAAAACGATCATTACCAACATGATAACGGAAGTAAATTCCTTAGAACCAATTATTCTGTTCTTTATTCTATAAGTCGCTTTTTCTATTTGCTCAAACAGCGGTTTCTGCATAGCTGCTTTGCATAATTGCTGATAAGGCATCGGATCAAAACCTTTCATGATTTCGATAATGCAATTCTCATATTGATTTTCAACAAAATTATCATCGATTAGTTCTAATCTGTCATTCGCTAAAATCTTGATTTTATGATTCATTATCAAATTATTGACAACACCATGAACTACAATCTGCAGTTTATCTTCTTTAAAATAAACCATTTCAAGAGCTGTTAAATTTTGCAGAATTGAATTTGATTTTATCTTATTATACAAAGAAATAAAGCTTTTGTGAACATAGATTTTAAGGATTAAAATTGCTGCAACAAACAATAAAAGATATCCAATAAGAAAATCCGGATTTTTAATTTTTATTAAAAGATAAAAAATGATCAGGCATACGGGAAAGGATAAAAATATAGTATACTTCAAGAAGTTTTTTCTAAGTTTTGAAACTTCATATTTGCTCTTTTCAAGATGTAATGAATCTAATTCATTTTGATAATGCCAGATTTCTTCTGGCTGTTTTCCAAAATTACTTTCGTAAAGTTCTTTGGTTCTTTCTTTAGCAGTTTGAAATTTTTCAAACTCTGCCCGATTATGAGTTGACGGAATATGCTCTATTCTTTTGCCCAGCAAATCACAGAAATCGGTATAAGAATTGGTAAAAATAAGATGCTGATGCCAGACAATATCTACGATTTCAGAAGGCGAAACCATTTCGTTATTCGTCGCGGCCAAAAACATAAATTTTTTATATTCGAGTATGGCGCTTTGAGTAAAATAAACAGTCCAATGATTTTCTAATGCCAGTCTTGTCGAAAATCCATATTGATCATTTGGTTGGTCAAAGCTAAATTCTACAGCCTTTTCCCAAAGTGTTTTATTCATAAGATGTTCCTATTTCTTCAGCTAAAATAGTATTATTTCTTACACAAAAAACAGATCCATAAAAATTAAAATTAACCATATAAGTCATATAAGTTCATTTTAGGCAAAACTTAAATTTACTTATATCACTTATATGGTTTAAAAAAAAATTACTCTACTTTAACTTCAATTGTCGAAGCTTGTAAATTAGTTGTAGTCGCCTTCAACTGAATCTTTTCTTTCTTTCCATTTGATTGAATAATAACAACACATTTTCCATTGAAAAGCTTGCAGGAATTTGCTTTAAATGACTCCAAATTGGCTTGATAACCATTATCAACTCCAACTAATTTTCCGCCGCCTGTAACTTCAAAATTAATTAAATCCATTGCGCTTGGAACTAAATTTCCATCCTTATCAGTCATCGAAACCGTTAAGTAAACCAAATCGTAAGTATCGTTTTTAATTGTGGTTTTGTCTGCTTTTAAATCTATTTTAAAAGCTTCACCAGCCGTGCGGATTTCCTTTTCTAAAACTATTTTTCCATTCTTTCTTGAAATCGCTTTTAAAGTTCCTGGTTCAAATTTTACTTTCCACGAAACATGTAGATCATCATTTTGTTCGGATTTTTTTCCTAGAGATTTTCCATTTAAAAATAATTCTACTTCATCGGCATTATTGTAATACGCCCAAACGTTGATTTCCTGATCTTTTATCCAGTTCCAATGTGGTAAAATGTGCAGAACGGTTTTATTGGACCATTCGCTTTGGTACATATAATACACATCTTTTGGAAGTCCGGCTAAATCTACAATTCCGAAATACGAGCTTCTCGCAGGAAACGGATATGGATCAGGTTCCCCGATATAATCAAATCCTGTCCAGATAAAAGTTCCCGCCATGAAATCCTGACTTTTAATTGTTTTCCAGTTTTCTTCGTGAGTTGCTCCCCAATACGATTTCACCTGATCATAAGCCGAAACCGTCCAATCTGCATTTCCATCAAATGGCGCTCCGTGTTTTGTCGGCCAAGCTTTTATAACATCCGATTGATCGTAATGTCCGCGCGTTTCTAAAGCCGAAACACTTTCTGAAGCCAATATTTTTTGTCCTTTAAATTTAGCTGGGAAATCTTTATAATCCTCGTGTTTGTAATTGAATCCCAAAAGATCCAAAGCACCCGATTGATATATAAAATTCTTCTCAATAACATTTTCCGTCAAAGCGGAAGTTACAGGACGAGTGGTATCTAAAGACTTTACGATTTTAGCCAATTCTCTAGTAATCGCAATTCCTGTACTATCAAATTGTTCTCTAATTTCGTTACCAATACTCCACATCATTACTGATGGATGATTACGGTCTCTTTTTATAAAATCTTCTAAGTCCTGTTTATGCCAAGCATCCCAATCTTTATGATAATCGTTGGTTACTTTTTTCTTTTTCCAAACGTCAAAAGCTTCATCCTGAACAATGAAACCCATTTCGTCGCACAATTGCATCATTTCCAAAGAATGCGGATTATGAGACATTCTGATAGCGTTTGCTCCCATTTCTTTCATCAAAGTCAGTTTTCTTCTAACCGCGTGAATATTTTCTACAGCTCCCAAAGCGCCATTATCATGATGCAAGCAAACTCCGTAAATTTTAGTCGTAACGCCATTTAATGAAAATCCTTTTTCTGAATCGAAATTGAAAAATCTAAAGCCAAGCGGTGTTTCGTAATTATCAACCAGTTTCGATTTCTCGTAGACTTTTGTAATGACTTTATACAAATACGGATTTTCAGTATTCCATAATTTCGGATTTTTCACTTCCAAATTATGAACTTTTTTTTCTGATGTTTTAGCACCGATTTTCTCTGTCGAAGTCATATTGGCAACTTCTACATTTTTTGCATCTACAATTGAAGTAACCAATTTAAATTCTTTCGCGGAAGCGTTATCATTATCAATCGTAACTTCAAAATGTACTTTTGATTTATCTGCTGAAACTTCAGGAGTCGTTACAAAAGTTCCCCACTTCCCTACGTGAAGTTTTTCGCTTGCAACCAATCTTACATTTCTGTAAATCCCAGAACCTGTATACCATCTTGAATTGGGTTGCGAATCGTTATCAATCTTCACTGCGATAACATTCGATTTACCAAAGTTTAAAAACTGAGTTAAATCATATCCAAAAGAAATGTACCCATTCGGACGCATTCCTAATGATTTGCCGTTTATGAATACTTCACTGTTCTTAAAAACACCATCAAATTCAATTGAAACCGTTTTGTTTTTCCAGTTCGCAGGAATGGTAAAAACTTTACGATACCAGCCTTTTCCAGCAGGTAAAAATCCCTGTGCTTGTTTGGTTTTATTTTCCTTATCAAAAGCGCCTTCAATACTCCAGTCATGTGGCAGTTGAAGCGTTCTCCAGTCAGAAGCATTGTAATTTGCATTTACAGCTTCCGGATAATCTCCCAATTTGAAGTTCCAGTTTTTGTTGAAATCTTCGATGATTCTGGCTTGTTTTTGTGCAAAAATTGATACCGAAAATAGTAAAGCAATTGTAATGGTTTGAAAAATGTTTTTATGCTTAATCATAAATATGTTTTTTTATTCTAATCTAAATCTATACATCGTTTTGTCATTTCGACCGAAGGGAGAAATCACACTAGAAACTCCGCACAGTTATTCCAATCTCTGTAGAATCCCGCGTGTGATTTCTCGTTCCTCGAAATGACAAACTAGGCGAACATAGCAAAATGAGAAAACCTTTGTCACTTTGTTACTCTGTCACTTTGTCCCTAACAAAAAACCTATTGAAACTCAAAATTGTCCAACATCAACCCTTTCAAATCATCTCCTTCCAAAGTAATTTTATAAGTTCCTGCGTTGATATAACCTCCTGATGTTGTGTTTAAAATTTTCCATTTTTCTGGTGAAGGGAAAAAGTCAATCGTATCATTTCGCATTAAAATTCCGTATGCATCTTCCATTTTGAACTTCACTTTCAATGGCGTTTCATTACGATTCATAAAACGGAAACGCATTAGATAAATTCCGGCAACACCTGGTTTTACTTCAAATTCAATGCTATTATTGGTCTTTTTGGTGAACTCAATATAATCGGCTTTTTTGAAATTTCCTTTTTCGATTCCTGTTCCTGTTGTTTTTGTTTTTTCTGCTTCGATGATTACGACTGGTCTTGAATCGTCTTTTTCACCCATATCATAAGTTGGAACAACTGCAATTGTCGAAATTATTTCAGCATTATCAAAAAGAACTTTTTCGCCTTTTTGTACTTTTTTAGTAAAAACATCAAAAGAAATTCCGTTGCTGTTTTTAGCTTTTTCTTCTATTTTTTTATAATCTGAAAATGCTTTTAATGACTTCTTTTTATCATCAACTAAAACAAAAACAGTCGATTCTTCTTTTGCAGTAAACGAACCTGAAAGTTTTGAATTATCAGCTAACTGTAAATAATCTGCGCCAAAAACTTCTGAAGGCAATTCGGTAAAAACAATTTCAGAATTTGAATATTGTTTTGAATTGATGTCTAACCAAGAAGTAACTCTATTTGCTGATTTATCATAATGGCTTAAAACCAAATTTTCAATATTCTTCGGAGATTCCTCTGCTGGTCTGGCATGATAATCTTTTGTTCCAATTGCAATTGCTGAAATTATCGCTTGTCCCGCTTTTACATTTGGAAATGAAATTTTAATTTTCCCGCCTGTACTTTTTACTTTAAAAGTTTTTTTTAAAGCTTTATCATGTCCCGCCTCTGCCCAAATATCAAAGTCTTTTAAAACTACTTTATCATTAATTGCAACATCAAATAAACGCCAGCCTTTGCAATCTAAACCTCCACCTGTTCCGTACCAAGGTTCTGTGAAGTACAATTCGATTTCATATTCTCCGTCTGGAGCAGGAAATTCATAACGTAATTGATCAACTCCATATCTGAAATTCTGAAACAAAGCCTGATCTTTTGTTCCGTTTACAGGATCAAAACTGCTTCTTTGACTTGCAAAAAAGTCTGGGAGTTTTTGAAAATTATCTGTCCAAGATAAAGAACCCCAAGTATTTTGACCGCTTTTGTGTGTGTCGGTTAACCACGTGTTTCCGTTACTATCTGTAAATTCTGAACCACCACAATTTACTCTGTAAATATAATTTAAGCCATTTTTCGCTTTTAAAATATCTGTTTTATCATCAACCAAAGATTCTAAATTTGGCGCTTTCGGAAGAGTATTCACAACAATATAATCTTTGGCAACCGCTTTTCCGTTTACATATCCAACAGCATATAAAACATTGTATTGAACGTTGACATTGTTGAACATAAAATGCTTTACAATTCCTGGGTTTTTAAGTTTTCCAAGTGAAACTTTATTCACGTCGTTAAACAATTCTACTTCATCACAATTGGAGTAAATATCGATTCCGTTTTTGATCCCGGCTTTTTCCCAACGGCTTGGCCACGTATGCGAAACGATATACACCATCGGATTTGTTTTGTTTGAAGCATAATTGGCGCGGTACATATAAAACGCATCCAAAGGTTCGCCCCAAATTGTAAAAAGTCCTTTATAATTTACGGGGCCGACTTTGTCAATATCTCTAAATCCTTCTCCGTTCTGCACGCGTCCCGGATTTTCGTGCGAAGCAAAAAGCCAGTTGAATTGTCCCGCAATTTTATCCCGAACCGATTCTGCTTCTCTCACTTTAATTTCCATTAACTGAGAAAAACGGTTTTCGCTTAAAGTTCCTTTTTGATCAAATTCGCCTTCGGTATGTAAATCGGCAGAACGCCATGCACCGTATTCTCCATTTAATAATTGAGTCGTCATTTCCAAATGGTATTTTAAAGGATCCCCGCCATAAGTTCCTGACCAGTTTTGAACGACGTTCCAATCTGTTCCTTCACCACCATTACAAGTTGTCACGATTCTTTGTGAAGCCGATAATGGATCCATTTCGCGGATAATCTGTGTGCATTCTTCTGCAAATGCTGCCGGAATCGTACTTTCATTCTGCAATCCCCACATGACAACCGACGGACTGTTTCTGCGTTCTTTAATCCATTCGCGTAAAAGCGTTTTGAAATTTTCTTTGAATTCTGGCGTGTCGTACCAAATATGCGCCGAAAACTGACTCCAAAATAAGATCCCGTTTTCGTCTAATTCTTTTTGATATAATAAATTATGAGGCTGATGTGCTTCGCGAAAAGCATTAAATCCACCTGCTTTGATCTGCTCGATTCTGGCATGAATTTGTTCGTCTGAAAATGCATGACTGTTTCCAATTTGATGCTCGTATTCGCAAACACCATTTATAAAAACAGGCTCATCGTTTATAAAAAAACGATTGTCTTTTCCGTCACGACTTACCGGCCAGCTTACCCAACGGATTCCGTAAGGCGTTGTTAACTGATCGATTATTTTTCCATTCTCCAAAACTGAAGTAACCAGTTTATATAAATATGGATTCGACGGCGACCATAATTTCGGATTTTGAATTTCTGGTAAAGTCTGAGCAACAGATTTTATTTCTCCTGAAGCATTTTTAACCGTACTTTTTGAGCTTATAACTTTTTTTCCTGAAGCATCAAAAAGAACATTTTCGATCGTTAGATTTCGGTCTAAAGTTCCATAATTTTTGATTTCAGTCGTAGTCAATAAAATCGCTTTTTGTTTCGAAACCGATTTGTCATTCCAAATATGAACGCCAAAAGGTTCGATTCTAACATCGTTTGTAACGACTAAAGAAACGGGTCTGAAAATCCCCATTGGCTGAGAACCTTCAGAAAATCCCCATTCGCCGGAACAGCCTCCACAAACCCAGGGAAGATCTGCAATAAAAGAGGGATGTGAAGCTTTTACTAAAATCTGGTTTTCTTTCTCTAAAGAAACGGCTTTGGTAATATCAAGCGTAAAAGTGGTTCGACCACCTTTGTGTTCGCCCACTTTTTTACCGTTTACCCAAACTGTAGCGTAAGAACTAACGCCTTCAAAAAATAAAAAAAGCCTTTTTCCAGCAGTAGTTTTATCGAGTTTTACTATTTTTTTGTACCAAGCTGTACCGTGTAAATTTCCATGTTTTGTTCTCCTGAAACCATAATACTGATCCCAATTGTGAGGCACACTTACCTTTTTCCAATTGGAATCAGTTTTCGGATTTTCTACAAAATCTTCTTCTTTCAGCGGAAGATTATCCAGCATTACGGTTTCCCAAGATGAATTCAGCGAAATTTCTTTACGTACTGAACTTTTGCTTTGACTCCAAACAAAGCAAAAACTTGAGAAAAAACAAAAAATAAAAAAAACTATTCTGTTCATATTTTTAAACCATATAAGTTATATAAGGTTGATTTAAGTTTTTATTCTGCGCAGTTTAACTCATTGTTTTGTCATTTCGACCGAAGGGAGAAATCACACTAGAAACTCCGCACAGTTATTTACAATCTTTGTCTAATCCCGCGTGTGATTCTTCCTCGCTGTGCGTCCTGCAAGGTTTTTAAAACCTTGTAGGTCTAATTTTCGACATCTAATAAACTTTATTATGCCTACAAGGTTTTGAAAACCGTGCAGGAAAATAAACGCTCTTTTGTCATTTCCACGCAAGGAGAAATCTTCGCAAGTAACTCCGCATAGAAACGTCAACAAACTGTTGTCGAGTTTCTTGTGAAGATCCCTCGTTCCTCGGGATGACAAGTTTGTGTTTATATTCTTTGCGTTAGACCTAACAGGTTTTTAAAACCCGTCAGGTTTAACGTATCATTTGTCCGCGTGAGGGATGGCAGTGGAGCTCTTTTTTGAGGCGATTTTTCTTCGCCTCAAAAAAAGCGGGAACGTACAGCCCGACCCGGAGGGACACGCCCAAATTATTATTTTAATTCTAAACTTTATAAATACCTACAAGGTTTTTAAAACCTTGCAGGAATGTGGACATTCTTAATCTAAACCTGACGGGTTTTAAAAACCCGTCAGGTTTAACTTTGTCTTTAATAAAACAACCAATCCACCGCTGCTTTTTCTCCTGCGTCAATATAACCAACATCACGTGGTGTGATATTTTGATCTGCGTCGATGAAACCTAAAATCAATACTTTTCCTTTTCCTAAATCTAGTTTATTTTCGCCTGGTTGGAAAGTATAGGTATGAATATTTACACGTGGTAAATCTTTCAAGTTCATGGCACTTGCCAGAATCACTTCGGCTTGACCGTTAGCATTTCCTGCTGCATCGGTTTCTAAACTTGGCGGCAATAAAAAACGCTTTTGATCTGAATTGAAATATCCAACTACTAATTTAACGGCTTTTGTGTTTCTAAATTTTAAATGGGTTCCTTTTTCGTTTTGATCGTTTTCTACGAATGAAAATCCTTTTAGATTTTGAAGTTCAGGTGCTATTTTTGTTAATTCAGAAATATCTGTTCCGTATACTTTTGTTCCAGTTTTTACTAAATAAGTTCCTGGTTTTTCATCGATAAAAGTCACATCGGCCGTTTTCCAAGGTTTTCCTTCTTTGCTTTCGATTTTACCATCTTTTGAAGCTTTTAATTTGTCTAAGTTTCTTTTAAAATTAGCCAATTCACGTTCGTAATGCGGTAATAATTCAGCCCAGGTTTTGTTGTTTCCGTCGTCTCCTCCAATCGGAATTCTACGTTGTGCTGTTTGCATACTGTTGGCATAGTAATACGTATCTTTTGTGAGTTTTACCATTAATTCGTAATGCTCCAAGCTTTTTTCTAAATGAGTTATTGTTAAAGATCTACTTCCATCAGGTTTCAAATTCTTAAGTGCTGTGACAT
>NZ_CAMLIX010000055.1 GCF_946479975.1 uncultured Flavobacterium sp. | reverse complement strand
GGTAAATAGAGGGGATTTTTCGACCTCATAATCTAACCCTGCGTGTATAATAGCTTCTTCACTCGTTGGGTATTGCTCCACGATTTGCCCTAAACCGTGCCACGCTTTTTGCTGTACTGAAAAGAAACTGTGCTTTCCTGTTTGCTCGTTGAAATTGATATTATGTGCCATTTTGATAAAATTTTGATGTTAAAAAATGATTGAATGTTCTTGATTAAAATGGGAGGTCGTCCTCTGTTCCCTGTGCTGTAAATCCGTTGTTTTCAGATTGTGCAGTAGCCTGTGCGGTTTCGGTTCTTTTGATACCTCCGTGAAACTTGATGTTTGAGGTATGGAAATTCAGACCTGCTTTCGGCTCTCCGTCTTTGCCTGTCCACGCTCTTGTGCTTACCCTGCCTGTGAGTTCTACCAAAGTGCCTTTGGTCAGTAGTGATGCTACCTTTGCAGACAGCCAATAGGCACAGTCGAAGTAGGTTGTTTGCTCAATGCGTTCGCCCTGTTTGTTCTTGTAGCTTTCGTTGGTCGCTACTGAAAAGTTTACTACTTGTTTGTCCTGTGACGTTGTGCGTACTTCCGCATCCCTTGTCAGTCTTCCGATGATGTTCATAATCGTTCCTGTTTTAAAAGTTTTACATTTTGTTACGTTCGCTTTTCTCGTTTCCTGCTTCCTGTTGTGGTTTGCTCCGCTTCGCTTCGCATAATTTTTTCCAAAAGAAAAACCGGAAAAAAGAAAGCAGACTATCAAGGCGGTCAAGAGGAAAAGCCAAAAGGAAACGGAATAATTGGAGGGTACCTTTAGGGAGGAAACCGTTTATGCCGTAGTCTTTTGGCTGGGATTGAGCTTGGGGTGACCGCCGTACTTTGGCTGCCTTTTTACCGGTTGATTATGGAAATATTCTGTCCTAAATTTTTGTTGTAATTGACCAGGCTATTAAAGCCTATAAGAGAGATTTGAAAAATGAAACTGAAAGGGAATGGATAAGGAGTTAGTTTTTCAATTTTCTATTTAGAAAACAGCCTTAAAAAGCTCTTTTATGAGAGAGGGAAACAAAACGCAGGGAGATAAATGTGCTTTGACTATAAAATATGGGCATAAAAAAAGCAGAACCGTTAAGTTCTGCTAGTAATTATCAAATTGTGATTAACTATATAACCTGTAAAAACGCTTCTTCAATCTCCTTAAATTTAGGAGCTACCAAATCCATATCCTTACTAATCTTTTGGCTGGTAATTTTAGCATAAATCTGTGTGGTTAAAATGTTTTTATGTCCCATCATTTTGCTAAGGCTTTCAAGAGGTACGCCTTCGGTCAAAAACATCGTTCCAAATGTGTGTCTTGCGGTGTGAAAAGTTACTTTTTGTTCTGTTATAATTTCAGCTTTTTCAATTAATTTGCCAATGTGAGTATTGCAGGTTACATTAGTTGGAACTGGAAAGATAAACTCATTACGAGTGCTACCGAGGTATTTTTCTATGATACGTTTTGGAATTTCCATTAATCGAACATTAGAAGCAATATCTGATTTTTTTCTTCTGCTGATGATCCATTGATGGCCATCGAAGAAAGACTGAATATTGTTCCTTGTTAGTTTTTTAATATCCGCATAAGCAAGTCCGGTAAAACAACTGAAAATAAAAAGATCTTTTACAAGCTCATACCGTGGGTGGGGCGGTGCACACATCATCAGTTTTTCTACATCTTCTTTAAGAATATAACCCCTGTCGGTTTCTTCCATATTAATTTCATAATCTTGAAACGGATTATCACGTATCAAACCTTTTTTTATAGCCAATTCTACCAGACTTAGTACGGGCATCGTGTAAACCCAAACCGTATTATGTGTAGATTGTAAATCGTACCGAAGATAAAAATCGAATTCCCTAATAAAATCTCCAGTCAATTCCCGAAAAGCCATATCATCACGATGATAGCGTTCTTTAATAAAAGCGGTAAGATGATTATAAACCGTGATGTACTTGTTGTAGGTGCTTTGTGAACGTTCTTCCTTGTCAACCAATTTTTTAAAATCCTCATTTTTATCATTGAAGACTTTTAGAATTGCATCATCCATTACACCAACACCCAAGAATGAAAGCTTTACTTTTTGGGAAGTAGCAAACCCCTCGTGTTTCAGCATATCTTCATAAATTTTGTCAATACGCCCACGTATGTTATCCAACTTTTTATTAATATTTAAAGCTGTTGCGCTTTTACCCTCAACTCTTCCATATTTTAGATCCCAATTGCTAGGGTCAATTTCTAACTTTGTCCCGAAAGTTTTAGGTGTTCCGTCAATGGTAATACGTGCCATAATCGGAGCATTACCATTTTTTTTCAGTTCGTTCTTTTTCAAGTAGAAAAGCAGTTTGAACGTTGATTTTTTTGTCTGCGTCATAACTCAAATGTTTAATGTTTAAAATTAATTAACATTGAGTTACAAGGAAATATAAAAATAAGTGCAAAACACTGAAATATAACCGTTTAAACTAATAAGGAACCTCTATTAATCGGTAACGAATTAGTAACTTAACTTTGTCATTTCAAGCCCAAAACCTATCAGACACCGAGTTCCAAATAAAGACTACTTCTTTATAAAACATTGTATAGCAACGGATTTAATCGTTTTGCTTAACTTTGCTTTTTACTAATCTTTTTTCAAAAAAAATAAAAAAATATTCATTGTAAAAGAAATTTTATATTATCTTCGTTTTAAATATCTACTAATTCGATAGAGTATGTCAAGTAAAAGAAATATGTTTAATTTTCCTAAAAGCCAAATGCAGGTGAGCATGCGAATGTGCTGTTGCTGTTGTTGCTAAACTTTTAGATAAAATTTCAAACTCATTATTTCATTTATTAAATATATAATATCATGGTATCTTCTTATAAAACATTTATTCTTGCTGATCAATTAACTAACGAGCAAATCAACTTCTTTAACCATCACGGTTTTATCCACTTCAAAAATTTTATAAATCCAGACACGGTTTCATCCATTATTGATGCCTCGAAAGAAGTGCAGCAAAAATGGATAGACAATGGCCTTCAAAAAGTGAATGGTGTTCCTATTAAATATGGAAAAGATTTAGATGGATCTCCTATAGTACAGCGTTTTGCCTTTATCAACCAGCATCATCAAACCTTAAGCGGTCTTTTACTTGATCCAAGATTAGATAGTTTACTCCAATTAGCTGGTGATGGAGCACGATTAGGCACCGAAGAAAAGGACGGAATGGTATTCAATCATTATATCAATGGACCGGAAAGTAAGTTTGCTAAAATGGGCTGGCATACAGATGGTTTGAGAGATATTTTTTATGGCACTAAATTAAATCCGATGCTGAACGTCGGAATCCACCTAAGCACTTTAAAACCTGAGAACGGCGGTCTCAAAATTATTCCCGGTACACACAAACAAAGTGTTTATCAAATGCTTTTCCGTAAAAAATACTTTTTAGATCATAAAGCTGATCCAGAAGAGGTTTCTATTAATCCAGAAGCTGGAGATTTAACCATTCATGACGGCCGTTTGTGGCACAGAGTTGCAGAATCAGCTATTCGTGGTGAAGAAAGCAGAAGAAGAGTTATTTATGTTCCTATTATAGCTGGGAAATATGCTCCTAAAAATGAAAACAGCCCAACGGTTTTCTATCAACGTTTTGCTGGTATAGTTAAATAATATGCTTATTGTCATCGCATTTAGTTATCTGGTTAGATCAGGTAAACTAAAAAGTACCACCAATTTTTTAAAGAATACCCAAAGAAAAGTAAAATTAAAAATTGTAAAGTTAGAATTAGTTAAACTAACAGGCTTCTAATATGGGTTATTTATGGAAACAGAAAAACAACTTGATGATCATAGTGCAGTTGTAAAAAAAACATTTTCAGACCGTCAGCGAACTAATATTCTAAAAAAAGCAGAACAGTCAACGATTGTATTTTTGCTTCCAAAAGTACCTGCATTTATTTCGCCAAACATACTTACTTTGATTGGCACATTAGGTTCTGGACTTGTTTTTTTAGCTTTTGTTTTAGGGAATTATGTAACCAGTTGGTATTTGCTTATCGGCATTATCGGATTGGCCGTAAATTGGCTTGGAGATTCCTTAGACGGAAGATTGGCTTATTACAGAAATATTCCGCGCCGCTGGTATGGTTTTGCGCTCGATATCATTGTCGATTGGATTGGTATTGTACTCATAGGATTAGGATATTACATTTATGCCAAAAGTGGCACACAGATAATCGCTTTTGCTTTTGTTGCATTGTATGGCTGGTCGATCATTATCAGTCAGTTGCGTTACAAAATTACGGATCAATACAGCATAGACTCCGGTTTTGTTGGCCCTACAGAACTTCGGCTTATTATCGTTTTAATCTTAATTATAGAAGTTTTGTATCGTGGATCGATAACTTATCTGGCTGGTTTAATAACTGTCGCTTTGCTTATACTTAACACAGTAGATAGTATAAAGCTTTTAAAATTGGGCGATTTAAAAGATAAAGCCAAGACCGATGTTTAAGAAAAAAGCCATTTTCACTTTTCTAAAAGCGCAAGTCGCAGCATTTTTAGGCGGTATTACTGATTATGGCTTAATGATTTTATTAACAGAAGCTTTTAATCTGCATTTTACCTTTTCTATCCTAATCTCAGGAACCGTTGGCGCAGTTGTCAATTTCAGCATCAATAGATATTGGGTGTTTAAAAATCACAGCGGTTACAGCTGCCACATCAATAGTCAGCTTTTTAAATTTACACTGGTGGTATTGGTAAGCATTACCTTGAAATCATTTGGTACGCTGATGTTGCAGAAATTATTTCAGATTGATTATAAAATCGGAAGGTTAATCACCGACAGTTTTGTTTCGTATGGATTTAATTATCCATTGATTAAATATTGGGTTTTTAGGGTCAATAAAAATAGAATCAGATACCATTAGATTAATTTCTAAAATTTTAGTTATGTACAAAAAAATATTTAAATATTCTTCAAAGTCAATAATCGTTACAACGATCTTATTAAACCTAATTACTGAAAATTTATCAGCACAATCAGAAAATCCATCGCCATTACATTTTCCAACGCCTAAAAATATAGATAATATGGTATTTTATGTGCAGCGGGACCCAAATGTAAACACTGCTATTTATGCTGTAAACTATCAGGAAAATGGACAAATAAACAAAAATAATCCGATAAAAGCGTATTGGATTCGATATGATGAGAAAGGAGAAAAAAGGGATTTTAGCTACGTGCAGCGCAAGTTTGCTTACGGAGTAGAAAGCAGAGTCATAAATAACGAGGAGTTTGAACTTCAGTTTGTATCGTATAAAAAGCTGCCTCTAACCTTGAAAAAAACAGATTCAGATAAAAAGTATCATGCTTTTGTAAATGTTAATCGAAAAAAAATCCAGGTAGAAAAAATATTTGTGCGCATTGAAGGAGGTTCTTTCTGGCTGCCAAATGTAAAGTACGCAGAAATTACCGGAAAAGATGTTTACTCAAATGAAACAATTTCTGAGAGGATGTTATTGAAATAAAATATTTATAAATCGGAAATTATCCTCACTCTTGAAGGGATTGAAGTAGGCAAGGACAGAACTGGGTGTCCCTGACTGTTTTGCCACCATACGCACCGACGGGAATACTGTGAGGGTTTGGTAGGCAAAGACTACTGATTAGAGAATTAATTTTTTTCGAAAATTTCACATTTCAAAATGGTAAAATTCAAACCGCTAGGATCAATGAAGTGTTCAATTTTATCTTACGTTAACTTAAGAATTATACCTAAAGCTCCGGCCAAAATTATAATATAAGGCTCTTGAATTTTCTTATAATATATCAAAGTTAATACGGTTATTATTGCAATAACGGCAGTTGCAAGATCAATAATACTTCTTTTGGCAATTATGATAACAGAACCAACCAACGCACCAATAACCACAGCAGTTATTCCTTCAACAAATGCTTTTACTGAGTTGTTTTCGGATACTTTCTTAAAATAGGGAGCCAGAATTATGGTGAACAGGTAGCAAGGTAAAAATGTTGCTAAAGCGGCAGTAAGAGCACCTAGAAAACCATCAACAATAAATCCGATAAATCCAACTGTAATTACTACGGGGCCGGGAGTTATCATCGCAACAGCAACTGAGTCCAGAAACTGCTGTTCAGTTAGCCAATTGTTTTCTATTACAACACCAGAATGCAAAAATGGAACAATAGCCAGTCCGCTACCGAATACGAACGCTCCTGCTTTTGCAAAGAAAATACCTAATTTTAGAAGTCTGTTTCCATCATAATCACAAAAAGCAATTTGAAAAACAAGAATTGAGTAGGTTTTTTTAAAATTCCACCATTTTGGCGGAGCCGTAAAAATCATGTAAAAAAGTCCTGCTAAAATAAATAACAAAATCTGCTCCGTTTCGGTTATAAAAGTGACAACGGCAGCGACAATAAAAAATATCCAAAGAAGCCATTTCGATTTAAGAGATTCTAAATTGAATTTACCTATGGATTTCAAAGTCAGCTTATACGAACTGAGTGCTATAATACCAACAACTGCAGCCCCAACGCCATAAAATACAGCCTGAATCCATGATAAACCGCCGTATAATTTATAAACGATTCCTAGTAACACGACCATGACAAAAGATGGCAAGATAAAGGCAAAACCTGCTAAAGTTGCACCTAAAAAACTGTAGTGAACAAATCCTAGATAGATGCCTAATTGTGCTGCAAGCGGTCCAGGCGCCAATTGTGCCAACGCTATACCTTGTTTGTATTCCTCCTCAGTAATCCATTTTCGGTCTTCGACTAAATCTTTATGCATATAACCCACTAACGCAACCGGACCTCCAAAACCGGTAGTTCCCAGCTTTAGAAAATAAAGCGTCAACTGCAATAAACTGTATTTTAATGTTTTTTCCATATTAAAAAGCAATTCCGAATTGAAAACCTATAGTAAAGTAGCAGGATGGTCATTGCCAAAACGAACCGGCAAAGGTACTAATAGCGCCAGTAGATAATTTGATTTTAGATACATTACTTTAGTTTTGGTTATACAACAAAATTAAAAGCTAATGCTTTCATAAAATAGAATCTTATTTACCTTTTGTATCAGGATTACTTTTTTTGTTTTTTTTCGATAAGATGAAGGGTTTTGCTTGTGTGCAATTTGAAGATTCTAGTAAAATGGCTCATGGCGAGTAATTTGCATTGTACCTATAGTATTTTTAATTTTGTAACAGCGTAACTATTTGAAAAGATCTGCTTTTCTTTCTGCCCAATGTTCAGGCCCAAAAAGACAATCTGTTAGAAAGCTAATTAATATTATATTCTTTTTTCAAACTTGTAGGCTGGTTTAATCTTTACTTACCGCCAGTTTGGAAACATTTTCCCTCAATTTGGAAACAGATTGTATAGCTTAGTTTAGGGAAATTTGCAGTGTAATTTTAAATACTATAAAAATGCAGAAAACAATTTTCATTACAGGAGCTTCTTCAGGTTTAGGAAAAGCTGCCGCTAAATTATTTCAGTTAAAGGGATGGAATGTAATCGCCACTATGCGTAACCCAGAAAAAGAAACCGAACTTAATCAACTACCAAATATTACGCTGGCTGCCCTTGATGTCACAAATCCTGAACAGATTCAAACCACAGTAGATAAAATTAATGCCGTACATAATGTCGATGTTGTATTTAATAATGCGGGATATGGATTAATGGGCGCACTGGAAGCTTTTACAGATGAGCAGATCCAAAAACAGCTTAATACAAATCTTCTGGGTGTAATCCGGATTACTAAGGCATTTATTCCTAATTTTAGAACAAAGAAAAGCGGCCTTTTTATCAGCACAACTTCAATGGGTGGTTTTTTGGCATTTCCACTGCATTCTATTTATCATGCGTCGAAATTTGCTGTTGAAGGTTGGTCTGAGGGAATGTCTTTTGAACTGGGACTGCATAATATTAAAATCAAGACCGTTGCTCCCGGAGCTTTTGCAACAGACTTCTTGGGCAGATCGCTTGATAAAACCCTGCATCCGGCATATGAGCAGTTAGAAGACAAGCTTTTTTCTATGACCGATGCAATGATGGGATCAGCGGTCAGTGCAGAAAAAATTGCAGAAGTGGTCTACGAAGCGGCAACGGATGAAAAAGACCAGATTAGATATATCGCAGGTGAAGATGCAAAAGCAATGCATGAAAGGCGTTTGGAAGTCGGTTCTGAGGATTTTAGAAAAGAGATTCGACAGCTCATTTTATGATAATAGATTAAATAAGGCAGTTGTTTAATAACAGCTGCTTTTCATACATTTGAAAAGAACAAATGAACACTATAAACTCCATATCTGAATTTCATCGCCTGGTGTCATTACCAGAACCTCTGCATCCGCTCGTAAGTGTAATTCGTGTGGCGGATATCCGCTTTAATAATACTGAAATCTGGGAGCATTTCTCTTTAAATTTTTATTGTATATCATTAAAAAAAGATGTTTCAGGAAAAGTAAAGTACGGCCAGCAATATTATGATTTTGACAAAGGGCTGATGACTTTTATTGCTCCAAAACAAATTCAGGCACTCGCCGTTCCACATGATCAGATACTGGGACCGGAATCCGGAACAGGATATGCGCTCTTAGTGCATCCTGATTTTCTTTACAGACATCCTCTTGCTGCGACAATTAAAAATTATGGGTTCTTCTCCTATGCTGTCAATGAAGCGCTGCATCTTTCAGAAAGAGAAGAAAAAAATATAGTTGAAATTCTTGAAAAAATTGATTCTGAATATCAGTTCATCGATAAACACACACAGGATATTATTCTTTCTCAAATCGATTTGCTGTTAAATTACAGCAATCGTTTTTATGAAAGGCAGTTCCTTACAAGAAAAGCCGTAAACCATGACCTGCTTACTAAGATGGATCAGATATTGAATGAGTTTTTTGAGGCGGAACAAACGCAGAAAAATGGGATCCCATCAGTTGATCTTCTGGCTAAAGAGCTCAATTTGTCACCGTATTATTTAAGTGATATGCTACGCGCACTAACAGGGCAGAGTGCACAGCAGCATATCCAGGATAAACTGATTGAAAAGGCAAAAGAATACCTTTCGCTGACAAATTTATCGGTTGCCGAAATTGCTTATCGGTTAGGTTTTGAATACCCGCAGTCTTTTAATAAACTCTTTAAAAAAAAATTAAATATCTCTCCGCTGGAGTTCAGGCAGACATTCAACTAAATCAAACGAATATTAACAAATAGTACGGCGTTTTCAGTATGAATGCATTTTTAAAAATATCAGGAATTATTCTGCTCATTATGGGGATAATATTAGTCTTTAAACCTCACCTCTTCTCAAAATTTCCTCTGCCTGCAGATGGTTATATGATGATAGAAAAAAGAGTGAAATGGGGACTGCTTATCGGTTTTGGAATTTTCTTAATTTTCTGCAGCAGCTGGACATCATGGGGTTTAACTGTTACGGCATTATTAACAGCATTAACGATTGGTGTAATTGCAGCAAGGCTGACCGGCTTTGTGCTGGATGAATTCTTTGTCAGACAGTTATACTGGCTGGGGTTGGAATTTACAGTTTTAATATTCTTAGGATATTTATATTTAAAAATAAAAAGCTAAACAAATTGGCGTGCAATTTCGATAAGGGAAATAAGTTGCATTTTGTTTTTTTTAAAATTTTACCGCCAATCGCTGATCTGGTTTTGTTCTAACATATTTAATATAGATTCAATGAAATGCTTAATTTGATCTATACTCATCCGTAAAGCAATCTTCTAAAACCAATCTTCTGTAACCATGTGTATTGTAATATCTAAAAACCCCAGTAATATTTGTTTTAAAGCTGTAGTCAATTATTATCCAAAAGAGATATTTCATAATATGTCATAAAAAAGACAAGCCTCTTTTTCAAGAGGCTTGTTCAATTGTAAGTTTATAATTTTTTTACTTCTTTTTTAATGATAAATACGATTGTAATGCAACAGAAGCTATAATAAACAGTATACCAGCATAAAATGATGCATTTACAGATTTGCTTTCGTTGAAAAAGAGAAAAGCAATCGCAATTGCATAAATAGGTTCCAGATTAAAAGTAAGATTTACAGTAAATGCCGGAATATTTTTCAATACTTCGGCAAAGACAACATACAGCCCCACAGTACAGAATAAGGACAATAGAAAAAGATAAATCACGTCACTAAAATTCGGAACAACAGTTTCGACAGGAAGAAAGTATAAATAAGCAGGCAATAATATAAGCAGGAAAACCGAGCCCGAAACCATTTGATAATAATTGATGATTTTGCTATCATAAAATTGAACCAGACGCTCATTATAAATAGTGTAAAGTGCAGCAAATGCAGAGGATACAGCACCAAGTATTATACCCAGCTGATAAGAGGAGTCAAAATGAAATATCAGGCTTATGCCGGCGAGTGTAAGACTGCTAAGTACCAATTCAGTAAACTTGAAGCTGGTCTTGTCGATCAAAGGCTTAAAGATCGCTGTAAAGAAACTGGTCAGACAATAACATATAACACCAATAGAAATGTTTGAATATTTAATACTGGCGTAGAAAAATACCCAGTGAACTGTAATTAAGATGCCGATTTTTCCAATCGATTTTTTTTCCGCATTTGTGGGCTCATCCCCAATTTTTAAAAACTTGGTGATAAACAATAATAATATGGCTGAAAAGACAACTCTATAAAATGTCAGTAAAACTTCATTAAGGGATATAAGTTTGCCAAATACGCCAGTGAACCCTGCTAGGAATACAGCAAGATGCAATAATAAATAAGATTTTTTCATGAATTTTTGTGCCAGCTACGGCAGATTTTAATATTATCAATTGAGCATAACAAACCATTCGGCGATTGTACCGAAAGTATGCTCCGTTAAAACACGAGATACTATTAAGATCGAGGAGGAGGTAGACAACCTTTTCTGTTCATGAGGCAAATGTAGAAATACTTTTTAAATATTTAAACTTTATTGAAATTCTTTGATAGTATTTGTCGTCTGTCTGCATCGTCAGAAGATAGCATTAATTTGAATCCTGCTATTTATTACAAGCAGGTAATTTTATAAAGTGTTACCTGGTTTATGTTTGTTTCTAAACCCCGTAGGAGTTTCACCAGTCAATTTTTTAAAAACTTTGTTGAAATACGAAATACTTTCTATACCGACTTCAAATGCGACTTCTGAAATGCTTATATCGTTTAGAAGCATCGTTTTGGCCTGTGTAATTCTATACTGAAGGACAAATTCTGTAAATGTCATATCTGTCTGTCTTTTGAAATATCTGCAGAAGGCAGGGGTGCTCAGACTAACTGATGATGCAATAGCGTTAACATCCGGTTTTTTGTTGAAATTTTGGTGGATGTAATTATATATAGTTCCCATACGAATCTTATCTTTTAAAAACCTCTTTACACTTGTGTCCTCAGAGTTAAGTTCTAGAACTTCGTTCGAACTGGCGAGAAGCTGTAAGATATCCAGAAGAATAAGGAGCGATTCAAAACTCTCTACTTTTTGAAGAAGATGCAGTTTCTCTACTGCTTTTTGTTTTGTTTCACCTGAAAAGCTGAGTCCCATGGACGCTCTTCTAAAAAGAACATTTATAGAAGCAAATTCAGGTGTATCAACTATAAGGTCCCTTAAGAACTGTTCCTTAAACTGTACAACAATCTGTTTGTATTCCACTTCAAGGCCATAATCAAAATTTAAATGCGGAATATTGGATCCGATCAAAACCAGATCACTCTGATCGAAGGTGGAAATATTTTTGCCGACATGCCGAATTCCTGTTACAGCCTCCACATACACCAATTCAAATTCAGGGTGGTAATGCCAAAAAAAGTAATTCTTTAGACTGGGTGAAAAAACCTTGAATGAATGGCCAGGCTCGATGGCAATTTCTTCCTTCTCGATTTTCATTTGCTTTAAAATTTGATATTGTCAGACAAATATACGTCTATTTTGTCAATGCAAAGCGTATTTTGGTTGGTATAGTGTTAATATAAAGTCGAAAAACAGCAGAACTTTGTACTATAATTATAAACAAAAAGAAAAAATGGAAAATACAACCCAACAAGGCCTTAACAAGGCCCATAAAGAAATACCCGGAAACCCATCTGTTGCAACAAGCAGCAAAGCAAAGTTAAGCGACAGGAGCAATGGCGAGCCTTTAAGGGTCCTGTCAGAGGAAGACTGGAAGTTCTGGATTGAAAACGGCTATGTGATTGTCCGCAATGCAGTTCCACAGGAACAGGTTAAGATACTTGCGGATTATCTGTGGGAATATGAAGGTAAAGATCCGAAGGATCCAGAAACATGGTACAAAGAGAATCTTCAGATGAAAATGGCGGAACTCAACAATACGGGAATGGTGGAAATATACAATCATCAATACCTGTGGGATAACAGGCAGTATTCGAAAGTACATCAGGCATTTGCCGATATTTGGGGAACAGAGAAGCTATGGGTTACCATCGACAGGGCAAATCTGAACTTTCCCATTCGTCCAGGGCATTCCTACAATGGGTTTATCCACTGGGATTATGATCCCGAAACAAAACCGCAGAATGTTCAGGGAGTGCTCGCACTAGCAGATCAGAATGATGAAAATATGGGCGGGTTTCAGTGTATTCCAGAATTATTCAGGACCTATGATGCATGGAAATTAACACAGCCCGAGGATAGAGATCATTTTAAGCCGGACACGGCTGGTTTCGAATTCGACAAAGTTAAGATGAATGCCGGGGATCTGTTGATATTCAACAGCAGCCAGCCCCATGGGATACGTCCGAACAACAGTACGGACAAGGTTCGTATGGCGCAGTATATCTCTATGATGCCCGCAGATGAGGATAATGTAGAAATGCGTGATTGGAGAATTAATTCATGGAAAAATAAATACGTGCCTGAAGGTCATGCTTTTCCTGGAGATCCTCTAAAAAGAGAAAGCGCACAGCCTGTCGCAGATCTTTCCGACCTCGGCAAAAAATTACTGGGACTTGATTCTTGGTAATTGAATAATTAAAAAAACGTCAATACTAAATCAAATTGTATGGGAATTAAAGCCATAATACTGGATCTGGACAACACTATATACCCGGCTTTCTCAATTGGAGATAAGTTATTTGGTGAACTGTACTTTCTTTTGGAAATCAACCAGAGTGAATTTGAAGGTACAATGGAAAATATTAAAATTGATATAAACCGAAAACCTTTCTCAGTTGTAGCGAAGGAATATAAAATGAGCAAGAGCCTTTATAGTGATGCCGTACAGCTTTTAAAAGGGCTGACCTATAATGAACCTATTGCATACTTCGAAGATTATAATGCGGTCAGAAACATTGACTGTGATAAATTTTTGGTGACCTCAGGTTTTCCAAATCTGCAGCACTCCAAAATAAAACAGCTCAATATCGAAAAAGATTTTAAAGGAATTTCGATAGTCGATACAATAAGCACTGACAATACCAAAAAAGATGTTTTTGAAGGAATTCAGATGAACCATAATTATAAGCTGAGCGAAATACTGGTGGTTGGTGATGATCTTCACTCAGAAATTGCCGCTGCGCAGGCTTTAGGAATGAAGTCCGTGCTGTATTCTAAAGATTTTGAAAAGCAATTCGATAACTTGGATGTGCCTGTTGTGCATTCGTTTGAAAGCCTTAGTTCTTTTCTGTAAACTTATTTTTTAGTACCTGCGGCGTACAAAGATTAAATCCGTTTTATTTTGGAACGGATTTTTTTTTGGCCAGGACGATAAAGAGAATATTTAACGAACTCAGGACTGGAAAACCTATTAAAGCTTGGCGACGCCTTTTACGGTGCGAGTTTAGCAGATTCCAGGAAAGTAATTGGTTTAATTTTTCCCGAAAATTTCACATTTGAAGAAAAGAAAATCCGAACCACCCGAATCAATGAAATGGTCAATTATATTTATTTAATAAAACTATAGATTACGGGCAAAAAAACGGGACAAAAGATAAAAATTATCTTTTGTCCCGAGTAGTGACAGGAACAGGACAAATTTCAACATCTTTTTGGATAATTTGAAGCAATTGGCTTACTAAATGTAGTTTCTGTATTTGATTTGCTTTACTAATTTGGTTTAGATGTCCTGTTGGGGATTTACATAAAAATTTATTTTATTTTATTTAGGAAGTTTGGCAAGAAATAACAATATATCAGTACCGATTTCTTTATAATGAGTTTCAAGGGCAAAGTGACCCGTTTTATAAAACTTTACAGTAACATTTGGATTGTCATGTTTGTACCCTTCTGCTCCTGCGGGAAGAAAATAAGGATCCTGACTGCCCCAAACAGCTAACATCATTGGCTTTTTATCTCTAAAATAAGCTTGAAATTTAGGATATAAAGCAACATTGGTTCTGTAATCTTTTAGCAGGTCAAGCTGTATCTCGATATTTCCCGGACGATCCAGAAAATGCTGGTCCAATGTATATGTTTCAGGTGCGATAAGAGAAGCATCCGAAGCACCTTCGTGATACTGATACCAGGTAGATTCTTTTGAAACAAAATCCTTAAGAGCATCTCTGTTAGCCAGCGAAGGATTTTTCCAGTATTTCTGAATAGGATTCCACCCTGTACTCAAACCTTCTTCATAAGCATTGCCATTTTGTGATATAATGCCGGTTATTTTTTCAGGATTAGCAAGAGCAAGCCTGTATCCGGTTGGCGCTCCATAATCGAATACATAAATGGCAAATCGTTTTAAATCAAGCTTATCGATAAATCCCTGCATAGTGTTGGCAAGATTATCAAAAGTATATTGAAAACTTAGATGGTTTGGTGCATCTGAATAGCCAAAACCAGGAAGGTCCGGAGCTATTACATGATATTTTTTGCTTAAAATGGGAATAATATTTCTAAACATGTGAGATGATGTAGGGTAACCATGCAGTAATAATATAGAGGGAGCATTTTTAGAGCCTGCTTCACGATAGAATATTTTTAGTCCGTTTACTTCCGTATTATTGTAATGAGTAGTCTGATTTTCAGTGTTCTCATTTGTAGTTAAAGCGTTTTTAACTTGTGCATTTACAGCTGTTTGTTGTAGCATAATTATAGCTAGAATTAGAGTTAAGGATTTAATTGTATTTTTCATATTTTCAATTGTTTAAAACAAAAATACATTCTATATTTGATACGTGAAAACGATTTATAATGATCTAATTAATCACTAAAAGTGATACTATGAATAGTAATGACCTGAAAATATTTGAAGCCGCAGCAACACTCGGAAGTTTTACAAAAGCGGCAGAAGCAACCTTTACGGTACAATCAAACGTAACGGCTCGCATAAAAAATCTCGAAGATGAATTTGGAGCTGAACTCTTTAGAAGAGTATCCAGAAAAGTGGTTCTAACTGAAGCCGGGGAAACACTTTTGCAATATGCTAAAAAAATAGGGCGATTATTGGATGATGCAAAAAGTGATATACAAAGTGCAGACAAAATAGGAGGGACAATACGGATAGGGTGTATTGAGACTACTATGGCTCTTAAAGTACCAGAAATTATCAAAGGTTTTGCAGAACTTTATCCCAATGTAGAGCTTGAATTTTATTCGTCAATGTTATCAGCATTGATAAGCGATGTAATCAGTTATAAACTTGATGCTGCTTTTGTTGCAGCACCGATAAATATTCCGGGTTTACAGCAGCTTATTGTTCGTGATGAACAACTTGTAATAATTGCAGGTGGTGATGTGGATAAGCTTTCGGTAGTATTGAAACAAGAACCTTTAAAAATAGTAGTTTTTGAACAAGGTTGTTTTTTCAGGGCGCGACTTGAAACCTGGCTAGGTTCAAAAGAAATCCTCCGATATAAAAGTACCGTAATCAATTCGATAGAAGGCATTATTAATTTTGTTGAGGCAGGTCTTGGTATTAGTATACTTCCTGCAGAAGTGGTAAATCAGTATTACAGCAACAGAAATATAAAAACTTTTCCTTTAACTAAAGAACTTGCCACCATGACCACAGTCTTAATTTATAGAAATGACGAAACGCCTTCAAAGGCTTTAAATGTATTTTTAGATCAGTATCGGAATTAAAGGTTGTATATATCAGGTAATTACTTTTATTTTTAGAATTTAAACCCATGAAAAATCAAAACTAAAAGTCATAGTAATCCAAAATCCTTAATTGAACCACTTTAAGACTATTTATTTCAAACAGACTAATAATTTCTTGTGAAAAAGTCGAACCACAAATATTAGGTTGTAACGGTTTTAAAAATCTAAATATCTGTGTATAAAAAAAGAGACAACTATATAATAGTTGTCTCTTTAAGTGACAGGAACAGGACAAATTTCAACATCATTTATGGACGATTTGAAGAAATTGGCTTACCGTATTTAGTATCTGTCTTTCGTTGGCTTTGTAAATATGGTTTAGATGTTCTGTTGGGGATAGGCGAGATTTTTTTTAAAACTGAATTTTGTAATTTATCGGGGTTATTGGGAATGCCTCAAGGAATAAGCTTACCATCATATTTGAATGTCGTTCTTGCCACTAAAGTTGTCAGCCATTCCATTTTACCAGTTTTGGCTACTTAAATTATGGTTTTGGCTAAATTATCTTTCCTATATCTGTTGAAATTTGCATCATAATAATATTAAAATAATCATTATGAAAGCGCAAAATAAAATTGCAGTAGTAACAGGAGGCAGTCGTGGTCTTGGAAAAGATATGGCTATTAATCTTGCCAAAAAAGGATTGGATATAGTTTTAACCTACAACACTCAAAAAGAAGTAGCAGAAAATGTTGTAAAACAAATTCATGATATCGGACAAAAGGCTGTCGCTATAAAACTAGACGTCTCAGATTCTTCCAGTTTTGATTTGTTTGAAAAAAATCTTAGAGACCAATTAACCAATTATTTCAACTCAGAGGGTATTGATTTTTTGATAAACAATGCAGGTTTTATTCACTTTGCAAATTTTGATGCTATCACTGAAACTCAATTTACAGAAATGGAAAATGTACATCTTAGAGGTCCATTTTTTCTTACTCAAAAATTATTGCCATTACTAAGAGCTTACGGAGGAATTGTAAATGTTTCTTCGGGTCTAACCCGTTTTGCTACTCCGGGATTTGCAGCTTATGCAGCATTAAAAGGAGCAATGGAGACATTGACAAAATATCAGGCGAAAGAGCTTGGTGCCAGAAATATCAGAGTAAATGTTATTGCTCCGGGTGCTATCGAAACAGATATTATGGGCGGTGCGGTACGTGACAATGCAGAAATGAACCAATATCTGGCGTCGCAAACTGCTCTTGGAAGGGTTGGACTGCCTGAAGATATTGGGGGAGTGGTAGCTTTTTTATGCACCGATGCCAGCGGGTGGATCAATGCGCAGCGTATAGAAATCTCGGGAGGTTCAAATCTATAATCAAACTTAAGCATAGTTGATAAGCTGAATTTTACAGACAGTTAGAAGAATATAAAATGGAAAAAGAAAATAATGGAGTTGTAAAGGCTCTGACGAAACAGGAAATAGATACCATTCAAAGATTTTATGCAGCATGGAAACTCAAAAAGCCAGAAGTACTGGATGAAATTTGCATGCCCGACTGGAAAGATATTCCCCTCGCGCCACAACAAGAGGATAATCCAAAAGGATTGCAAGCAATTATGAAATTTTTGTTTGAATTATGTCCTGATATAGAAATCTTGGTTCATGAGATATTCGGCAGTCACGAGCGTGCAGCTGTTAGAGCTTCAATGGAATTTACACATGTAAATGAAATTATGGGGATTGCTCCAACAAACAAAAAGGTATCAATAGCGCTGCATGAATTTCATTATTTGAAAAATGGCAAGCTTACACACACCTGGCATCTAGAGGACTGGTTTGGTTTATTGATGCAGAGCAAAGAAATGAGTAAATAAAATATTCGTATAATAATTTTTTATTTTTGTCTTTTTTCAAGAATTCATCTGAATTAAGACTTTCAAAAAAATGTAAATTTGTATCTATGGAAGTAATTAGAATAAAAAGCATCACAGAGTATCATCGGTTTAGAGGTCTTCCAAAGCCGGAACATCCCTTAGTAAGTCTGGTCGATTACTCACAGGTAAAATTTCCAGATGATGAAAATACGACAAAAATTGTGATGGATTTTTATTCTATTGCTTTAAAACGGGATATTGGAGCCAAGCTCTATTACGGTCAGCAGGTTTACGATTTTGACGAAGGTGTAATGTCATTTATAGCACCAGGGCAGGTTTTACGGCTTGAGCGGGATCCTGATTCTTTACATAAGGGCGAGGGGTATTTATTGCAAATTCACCCAGACTTTTTATGGAATTCACCATTAGCAAAAAATATTAAGGGTTACACGTTTTTTGATTATTCAATTAATGAAGCTTTATTTCTTTCTGATAAAGAGGAAAATATCATTGTAAATATTTTTGAAAACATAAGAGAAGAATACCACATAAACATTGATAGATTTACTCAGGATTTAATACTAGCGCAGATAGAATTACTCCTCAAATATTGCGACAGATTTTACAACCGCCAATTTCTGACAAGAAAAATCAGCAGCCACCAACTACTATCAAAAGTGGAAGAATTTTTGAATACTTATTTTGATGACAAAAACCGTGACGAAAGAAATCTTCTATCTGTCCAGACTGTTGCTGATAATATGAATGTTTCTTCAGATTATTTAAGCAATTTACTGAAGTTTCATACAGGTCAGAATACGCAACAGCATATTCACAATAAACTCATAGAAAAAGCGAAAGAAAAACTTTCCACTACTAGTTTATCAATTAGTGAAATTGCCTATGAGCTGGGATTTGAACATCTTCAAAGTTTTAGCAAATTGTTCAAAAACAAAACAAACGAAACACCCTTAAAGTTCAGAGCCAAGTTTAATTAAGCCTTTTATTTTAAAGTGTTTTTAAATTCTATTATTAAATTAAAAAAACAAAGCAGTCTTAAAGAAAATCAGAAGTTAAAATGATAATGAAAGAAAAATAGATTCAAATTTAGTTTGATGTAATGAATTTAAATAAAAAAATGGCGCCAATTGTCTTCAATTGACGCCATTTGGCGTTGTGACAGGGACGGGACAAATTTCAACATCATTTATGGATGATTTGAAAAGATTGGCTTACTACATGTAGGGGCTGTCTTCCATTGGCTTAGTAAATTTGGTTTAGATGTCCTGTTTGGGATTGATGAAAAAAAATGTAAAAACTAGATTTGTTTATCAAATCAAACTAATATGCAATCCTACAAATATTATGGAGGATTTGAAAAGATTTTTATGTTTAAGGTATAGTTGTCTTTATTTGGCTCTATGAATTTCTGTTTGAGGTTGAATGGATTTGCTAACGAAAAATGAAGATAATGTTAAGGGTGCATTTTGCACCCTTATTTTTTTAAAATCACATGTTTAAAGTGAAAGGAAATATTTAAAATTCGCCTTTTTGCTATTTGTGATAGAAAAGATGTTAGGTATGGTTCTAAAATAAATGTCTTCATAGTTTTAATTACTTGTAAAATTAAAGAAAGAAGTTATCTTATCTTTTAGGTTAAGTCAAAAGGTAATCAAAAAATATAAAGAAACTCGTATAAATACTTGGTGGTTGGTTTTTGTTAATTAATATATTTGGGAGATTATGGTTTTCCATAAAAAAGATTAATGCAAAAGATTGATATTTGAATTATCATATATATTGATAATAAAAATGTGTATTGACTAAAAGTAAAATATGAAGATACATACTGCAGATTGGCATATAGGCCAATTGTTTCACGAATACCACCGCACTTACGAACATCAACAGTTTTTAAGCTGGCTAATTGCTACTTTACAAACAGAATAAATAGATGTTTTACTTGTTAGTGGAGATGTTTTTGATATTTCAAATCCACCTGCCTCATCAATAAAAATGTTTTATTCTTTTCTAAAGAATGCGACTAAAATAAATCCTGATATACAAATAGTAATTACAGCAGGTAATCACGATTCGGCATCTCGTTTAGAGGCACCAAAACCTTTATTGGAATCATCTAATGTAATAAATCGGCTGGAGTAATATCAAACTGCTTTTTAAAAGTAATGGAAAAGTAATGTTATGTTTCAAATTCCAAATCAAGTGTTGCAGTGCCTATAGGAGAGGAGTTTTACCTTTTGTCCTTTCGGTTTTTCAATAAGGTGGTTGAACTCGTCACCGTTCTTTATCCTGCGCTTTAGAATTAAGTTGATTTCATTTTTGGTCATTTTCATTTCCTAACTTTCATGAGCAAATTTTAGAAATAAAAAAATCTCGCCTTGAGGTATGGCAAGGTATTGTGCCGTATGGTAAGAATTTTTTAAATATGGTTATATACTAAAATTATGGCAATAATTACTTTTTGTAACACAAAGTAATTATTGCCATAATGAAACTGAGATTTATTGCGCTCATCGTTTCGGAGGTGTGATAGCGGGGAGTATTAATGCTAACTTAGTTCGAATAACTGAACTTCCATCTTGTAAAAATGTGTCTGTAAAAAGTGGAACCCAAGCTATCGCAGACCACATCTTATTTGAAGTGATTAAAATAAATAATGTCTAATTTTTTATTTTATTGCTAATAAATCCACCATTTCTAGTATAGGATCTTTAGCAAGTAGCGCAGAAGCATTCGCCATTAGTGCCTTTGCTATCTCTCCATTTAAATGCGCTGTTCTTCCATCTGTCGTTTCAAAAGTATCGAATATACCAAAAGTTGAAGGTCCAATTTGTAAAGCATACCATCGTATTGTTCCAGGCTCGCCTTGGGCTAGCGGTAAAGCTGACTTCAAGAATTCCATTACTTCCCCTTCTTTACCTGGCTTTGCCTCTAATCTAGCTAATATTGCAAACTTTTCCATGATTAAAAATTTAAATGTTATTAAGAGAATAAAATCTACCCCCTCTTACCAAAGGTAACCTTTTAATATGTACTTAAACATATAAAAGAGGTTAAATGAAGTTTACATTGATAATATTCACCAATGAACTTCAATTCGTGAAATTTAGCACCTATACTATTCGTTATCAAAGTAATATCCTTTAGGCAATCCATAGGTTTCCATAAACTCCATGAATTCCAAATGAGGAATCATTTTAGTGTCTTTTGAAATATTTTTCCTTCACATTTCGATTTTGAACAGTACATTATAGTAAATTAATTTAGAAGTAAACTTTGGTTTGATATTTTTAAAGAAATAAATTTCTTGCTCTTGTGACTTAGATTTTTGTGTTTCAAAGATTGTTTTTAGCTTTTTTTTATAATAATTTGCTATTGGATCAATATCAAGTATTAATTCAGTTGCAAAATTAAATATTAGTTTTGGAGATTATTCAGATCAAAATTTGACGATTAATGTTTGCTACTATGGGTGACGATAAAAAATATGAATCTCCATTTATTTATTTATTGTTCTTCTACTGAAGCTAAAAATTGATTTTTTTCCCTTTTGATGAATTAACTTTTCTGAAAAATTTTCTTCTTATGGTTTAATCCCCAATCTTTCATAGCATAAATAATTGGTGTTAAGGTATCTGCATAGGGTTCCAGACAATATGATATTTTGACAGGATAATCGTTGGTAATAATTCTTTTGATTAATTGGTGCTGTTCAAGTTCTTTAAGTTCTTTCGAGAGGACTTTTGGAGTTAACCCCGGTATGCTCTCCTGAATTTCCGTAAAACGGCTATTTCCAACACCGACGGAAATGATGATGGATAATTTCCATTTTCCATTGATTACTTCCAGAGTGTCCCGCACCGGTTTTACAGTATTAAGGCACTCACAGTATGGTTTCTTCTTTGACATAGTTATTTTTATTTCGCTATCCTTTGGGAAAGGACTATACAAATGAAAGTATTTTTAATTTAATTTTGCAACATAATTTCAAGAAAATTGATAAATTATGAAAGTGGATAAAAAAATGCTTATCGGTCTTCATCTCGGAAACGGCTATGGTTCTCAATCTGGAGCATGGCGCATGCCGGGAGTTGATCCCGAAAGCTATACAAGTTTTGATGCCCGTGTAAAGCAGGCTCAGGCTGCAGAGCGCGGAAAATTTCAGTTTATATTCCTGCCAGACGGCCCTGGGGCAGTAATGACAGATATATCGACCGAATCTCCCGTTTTTAATCTTGATGTGATGATGACCCTCGCTGCAGTAGCGAGAGAAACCCAATATATTGGATTGGTAGCCACAGGATCAACCACTTTTAATGAACCTTTTAA
>NZ_CAMLIX010000054.1 GCF_946479975.1 uncultured Flavobacterium sp. | reverse complement strand
ATTTTCATCAGAACGGCTGTCAATTCAATATGTCTACGAACGTGTATTTCTTTTTATGTGTTTCGCTTGTGTTGCAAAGCGGGTGCAAAGGTAGAACCTTTATTTAGATATCCTAGCATTATGAAAGAGTTTTTTAAATATTTTTTAGAACTTTTTTCCTAACCTTCTGATAACAAAAAATTTAGATGTCAAATTTTTTTATCAATCTAAAAGTTTTTTCTTACATAACCATTAATTACTCTTTTTTCACCCTTTAAACAACGAGTTTTTTATTAAATCCTCAATCAAATAATACTTTCATAATGCATTTTCAAAAGTGTTAATCATTATTTCAAACCAAAAAATCAAAGGATGAAACTTTTAAACCTAAACTTGCCTTTTAAAAGATATACGATTTGATTATAAGCAATTATTTCTTCTTCGTAAAATCAAATCTCCAACAGCTGTTTCATAATTTGAAAACGAATAATAAAACTTTAAAGGACATTTTTTCACTTATTGATTCGAATTGATACTTTTGGAATTATGAAAGCGGCTGACTGATAAGTAACTTTGAATTCAAAATTATACCATGTTTGCATTCTTAAAGACAAAACATTATTTAAAGGATGTGCTTCCTGAAAAATATATTGACATTCATAATCATTTATTGCCAGGAATAGATGATGGAGCTAAGACAATTGAGGAAACCGAATCACTTATTGTGGCAATGAAAGCGTTAAACATTTATAAAACTATTGCTACTCCTCATACATACATCACAAAATGGAATAACACTTCGGAGATTATAAAAAAGGCGTTTGAAACTTCTATAGAAAATGATGTTGCTAAAAGCTTTCTTAAAAATTACGCCAGCGAATATATGCTGGATGCTTCTTTGATGGAAAGAATCAAAGAAGAAAGGCTGCTTTGTATCGCTGCTGATTTTGTATTAGTTGAATTTCCGCTATTCACGGTTCTGTTTAATTTGTATGAAATGCTTTTTTAACTAAAGATTAGAAACTATAAAATAATTATTGCGCATCCCGAAAGAGGTCATTTCTTTTTACATTTATTAAAACATGATTTCTTGACATTTTCTTTTCCTTAACCGCAAGCATTGAAATTAATAATTAATGACATATACCATCTTGATTAATTTTTTGTCCTTACCTAATTTTAAAGAATAATACAATATTTTTTTTGCCGTAATACCAGAATGCAAAACAAACAGTAGTAGTATCTGCATATTTTGAAATCATAAGCTTATCAGTTACCTGTAAAGGTGGTGGACTAAACCTTTTATTTAAACCATATAGTAACTGTTGTTCCTTTTTCAATAGTGCTTTCAATAGCTAGAGTACAATTAATTTTTTCAATTAAATCTGACACCAGTTTAAGCCCAATACCATTTCCTTTTTCATTTTCGGTTCCTCTTACCGAGAAAATACTTTCTGAACCTATTTCCTGTAATTTTTGAGCATTCATTCCTACTCCGTTATCACGAATTATAAGTTTTGATGCATCGGCTGTGATGGTTATTAGACCATTTTTTGGCGTAAACTTTACGGCATTTGAAATTATGTTTCGCAGCACAATGGTCAGAATCTCAAAATCACTTTCAATATTTCCCAAATCGAGTACATTGACACTTACAGTAATATTTTTGGATTCATAAGAACGTTTAGCCATTTTAAGAACCCCGTTTATCAGGGTATTAAAATCTATTGGAACCAGACGAGGACGCATGCTGTTAAAATTGAATCTGGCCCAGTCAAAGGTAGCGTCGAGCAATTCTAGAACTTCCATAGATTCTTCTCGGATAAATTGCAACATCGATACAAATTCGGGTTGAGAAATAACAGCGTCTTGTGCCATAGAGGATATAGAAACCAGATTTGCAATCGGGCTTCGCAGATCATGCCCTAAAATAGAAAGCATACGATCTTTGTTTGCGTTGATTTCTGTCAGTTTCTCCTGCATGATTACATCTGAATCAATATCTACATAAGCAGCAATATAAAGATGATCAATAACAGAAACCTTAATTTCAAACCATTTTTTATGACCTGTCTTGCAGGTTAGCTGTACTTTTAATTTTATACCAACCTCATCTGTCTGTTTGGACAATTCAAGCTGTTCTCTCCACATTTGTAAGACTTTAGTTCGATAAAGTTCTTCAGGATAAAGCAGCCTAAGAAGTTCTTGCCGCGTTGGTGCATCTTCAAGATTATAACCAATCTGACTGACAAACTTGGAATTGAAGAATAAACCATCTTCTTTTTCGTCAGCCATTTCCCATATTAAAATTGGATATGGAAGAAATTCAATAAGTTTTAAAAGTTCTTTTCTGCTTATCTGTGCCCCATTATAACCGTATATCATATATCCTACTACTGTTTAATTTAAAAAGTCTTTTATAACCTATTTAATCCTAAAAGATTGCAAAACAACAAAATTCATATGTAGCACACTTTAAGAGAATATCAATTACCAATTAACTTATAATGCTAAATGGGGTCAATATTACCTTGTGTAAGTCGTAGATGACAAAATCTTAAAAGAGTAAAATGCCTGCCATTTTAAGTGATCTGCTCCAGAGCTGTAATACTTCACAACAAATGTAATCCCTCTGCCGTTCGCACTGCTTCAATAGCATTTGTAACATTGAGTTTTTCAAATATATTTTGCCTGTGCCTGTGTACTGTATTGATACTGATGTGTAGCCTTGCAGCGATTTCTTTACTGAGAAGTCCTTGAGAAATTAGCTTTAGAATTTCTATTTCACGAACAGTCAATAAACCTAAACAGTTATTATAGCTATCGGCATAAAACCATGATCCTCTTTTTATATCTACGATCCTGCCGTCAATATTGTTGATGCCTTCTGTTTTTTCAAATGAATAATTGTACAGGCAGACCGCAAGCCACAAGCCATCCTTTGAGCTGTTCTTTAAATAAAAACTACGATGCAGGATGGGCTGATATTCATTTTCCGAATTCAGAGCCCTGATCGTACATCTGGTACTATAATTTAATCTTTCTTCTGGCGGTAAAGTCTTTAATAAATTAAAAAACTCTAGTTCCAAAAGATGCCTTTGAAAAAGATCATCTTTATGAATTCGGCTGTAAATATCCTCCTCCCAGATAGAATCAATAGTGAGATAACCCTGAACATCCATTTTAAAAAAAGCACCAAAATTGCCGGCAAAGATGTAACTTTTCTTTGCTGCCAGATCAGATAACACAGCTACGGAATGTTCTACTTTTACATAAGATTCCATCAAGGAAATAGCTTGTTGTAAAGCCTCATCTCGCTGCTGTGGACTATCAACAGATTCTGAAAAAAAATGATCTTCTAAATTTGCTATTGGATTCATAAAACGTATTGCGGCTCTATCCGTATTTAATAAAATAAAACATTACAGGCTCGTTACCTCTGGTCAATATGGTTATATATAACTATTGTCCAAAAAGCATCAAATTGCGTACTTTGCACAATATAACAATTTAAAATAAAAAGACAATGAACAGAATTCGATTAGTTTTAATTCTGGCCTGCCTGGCAACTTATAATGCTGATGCCCAGAAACTGCAGAGCATGCAATGGCTGAATGAACCAGCTGAATGGGAAATAAAAGACAACAAACTTAGCATGCAGGTAACTGCACAATCTGATTACTGGAACAAGAGTCATTACGGGTTTACAGTTTATGATGGTCCTTTTCTTTATACTCAAAGAAGTGGTGAATTTGAAGTTACCGTTAAAATGAGCGGTATTTATAAAACCAGATTCGATCAAGTATGTTTGATGCTGAGAATCGATGAAAATAATTATGTAAAAACAGGTGTAGAATATGTAGATGGAATCTACAACATCAGTACGGTGCATACCATTGATAAAAGTTCGTGGAGTGTGGTTGGACTAAAAGATAAACCAAAAAACATCTGGATGAAAGCCGTAAGAAGACTTGATGCTTTGGAAATTTTTTACTCCACCGACGGAACAAATTATACGATGACCAATACTGTTTATTTTCCTGAATTTAAAACCGTTCAAGTTGGTATGATGGCGGCGAGTCCAGATGGAAAAGGCTTTACAGCGGTTTTTGAAGATTTTAAAATTACACATCTTCCTGATCAAAGACGATTAGAGTGGCTTAAAAACAATCCTTAAATCTTATAGTTCAAAACTGAGATTAAGTACTAAAAATAGACCTTAACAATCCAGCGGTAAAACAGTATGCTATACTGTGTAGCCGCTGGATTATTAGCCAAAACTTAATACTATAATGCTGATTCTTCAGCCGCTTATTTCGCATCCAATTGTAAAATTGGCTTATTGAAAATTCTCTACTATTGATCAAATAAAAATATTAAATGGCTAAAATCATTTTACTGTTTTTGCTCACTCTTCTCTTATTTATTGCTTATTTGAAAATATGAACAGAATCTAAAGTTCATATCGCGACAGTATCGTTTACGTTAAAGCAGCTGCCCAAGAATTTCCTCAAGTTCATGCATTGTAGAAGGCTTAGAAATATATCGAACTGAAGTATTGTTTCTATCCAGCCACGGCACCATCACTTCATCAGGAGGAGTTGACATGATAATTACCTCAATGTTTTTCAAGCGTTCGATTTGCTGCATACGTTTTATAAACTCCAATCCGTTTACTGTTGGCATATTATAATCTAAAAAAATGATATCAGGCAGATTTTCTGAGATCTCTAATTCGTCCAATGCCTTAGATGGATTTAGTGCAGTACGGCAAACTACCTCTTTATTTACAGTATTTACCGCTTCAACAAATATTAGCGTGTCGTCGCTGTCATCATCAATTAGTAGAATGTTTTTATAGGACATAATTAAATTTATTTTTTTGGCAGGTACTTATTTTGTTTCATTTCAATCGCTTTATACTTTCAGATAAAGAGATATAATGCTGCATTTATTCTTGATTTTACAAATATACAGTTATATCGTTACCAGCTGTACTAATTTTTGGATTTCTATTTTTAAGTTCCTCCGAAAGGAAATGAGTCAGCTCTGATTCTGGCATATTATAATCCAGTTCCTCTTCGGTTTTAAGGTGAAACAATAAAAGAGATACTTCTTCTGCGTGATCATTTTGACCTAATACTTCGCTGCCAATATAATCCAATTCCAACTGACCGACATGCAGTAGATCAGCAACAAAATGAAGATCTGTTTTTTCAGGGAGTATCAACTGTCCCGTTTTGTATATAATTGTATGTTTGTTCATAGTTTTGTTATTAAAGCATTGATTTTCTTTCAATTCTAAATTTACAATCTTTTGCGTTAAAGCAAATAATTATGAAAGAAGATTTATGCTGATTTTAAAAATAATTATAATGTATTATTATGCCGCTTTTACCTTTGGATATAATTTTACAATTAATCCTTTTAAGCGGTTTTGATAATCTTCCATCAGCCACTGCTTGTAATTCTTACTGGCATTTTCCAGACATTTTACATACTGTTTTACACGCCAGTCAATTTCAGGTTGTAAAGATTCTGCAAGCGCAACAGCTTCAGAAAGTGTCTGCGCATTGTCCATGCACATTTTAGCCTGCTGGCGAATAGATTCTTGTATAACTGTTTTTGGTTTTTTATCCATATCAAGAGCCTCCTGATAATGCTGTTCAATATCGAAAGTCACTTCCAAAGTATTTGGAAACTGCGCTCTTAATTCTGCCGAAAACCCATGCGATTGAACCGATGTACCGCCAACTGCTGTGTACTGAAGCTGTTTGGCAAAGGTATCAGGATGTTCAAAAACAAACTTCCAGTCAACTGGCTGTTCCCAAGAACCGAAACGCTGGATGTTATTTCCAAGATCGATAATAGAAAAAGTCTTTTTAGAAGGAAGCTTACGCGCACCACGGCCAATCATTTGATGGTAAAGCGTGATTGAGGTTGTGGCGCGGTTTAAAATTACACTCTGTACCGTTGGCTCATCAAAACCTGTAGTCAATATTGAAACCGAAGTCAAAACGGCATCTTTTGTTTTCTTAAACCATTTCAAGATTTCTTTTCGCTCCTCATCTGAAGTTTTATTATCGAGATGTTTAATCGGAATTCCGGCTGCTTTAAAAGTTTCCAATACCTTTTCTGAGGCTGCAATCCCGTTATTGAATATAAGTGTCTTTTTTCCTTTTGAATCTGCTGTGTACGCTTGCAGCAATAAATCCTGCATGGCAGGAGAGCAATATAGTTCATTGGATGAGCTGACAGTGTAATCACCATGGATTCCCGTTTTTAGCGAATTTAATTCAACATCATAAACATGTTCTTTCGGCTTAGCCAGAAAACCTTCGGCAATCAGATCAGAGATGCTTTGACCAGTCAGCAGTGACTTGTAGTACTTGTGCATAGGTTTGGAAATATCAGAACTGAATGGCGTTGCGGTAACTCCAATTACAAAGGCATTTTTAAAATTTTTCAGCAGTTTGCGAAACGAATTGTGATGTGCCTCATCTACTATCAAAAGTCCTACATCATGAGTCTTGATTTTTTTTGATTTGATTCTGTTGCGTAGCGTTTCTACCATGGCGACATAACAATCACATCCTGGCTTAAAATTGCCGCTCGAAGGTTTTATTACGCAGTTTTTAACTCCCATCTTTTTTAATGTTGTAGAAGTCTGCGTGCTTAACTCCTTACGATGCGTCATGATAACCGCTTTTCTGCCAAAACGTTCTATAAACCTTCTTGCAATTTCTGAGAACACTACAGTTTTCCCTCCGCCTGTTGGCAGTTGATATAAAAGTTTTAGGTTTGAAGCACTTTCCATCTGCTCAAAAATAGTCTCAATATCCTTCTGCTGATAAGCATAGAAAGTTGTGTTTTGTTTTGTATTTTTTTCCATGTTGGTTTATTGTTGATTATTCAAATAATGTCTCTTTCTAATCGGCATTTTTCTATCTGCTGAGACATTTTTTTTATGAGTTTATTTATGAGATATCATTCTCTTTTTGTTGACATTATTCAATAATGAGAATTAACTAATTATGAACTGACAGCCTAACAAATATACTTACACCTTATAAGAGGTCTTTACATTATTAAGTTCAAGATTTACATTATTATTTCGTTAATCTACATAAGACGTTGCCAATCAAAATAATTGAAAGAGATAGAAGAAATAGAAATTAAGTAATTTTCATTAAAAGAAAAAGAGATTCCGAAAATCATCCATAACATAAAATCGAAACCAAATATGCATGAATTCAGGTATTGTATGCTTTATATGACAGTCTTAAATTTGTTATTCATCAAACTAATACAATATGAAAAATAGTATCAAAGATCTTATAAAGTCAAAATCAAAATTTCTAAAAAACAAAACTGTCCATATAGCAAAACAGCTTTTGTATGTATCTTTTACAGTCTTAATGCTTTCTTCCTGCTCAGGCAGTGACAGCGAGTCAGACAATAACACATCCGATTATTATTTTAAAGCTACACTTGATGGTCGTAAAATCAATTTTCACACGGTTAACTTTCAAGGCGGAGGAAACGACGACCGTTTTGAGCACATTGTGTTAGGTGGCTTTGAAACACCTTATCCTACGACAGGTGGCATTGCTCCGCCTTCTCTAGATTTTGAAATATGGAAACTAGGAGGCAATATTACTACAGGCACATACGCAACTCCAGCAGAGGAAGGAATGATAGCAAGATATGCTGTGCAGACTTCAAACGGAACTATTCTTTACAACACGAGCAATGCAGATGATATTTTTACTGTAAAAATTGAAGCCATTAGCAAAAACGGTATAAAAGGTACGTTCTCTGGAAAGGTCCGCAATCTTGATTCTGGAAAAGTGATAGAAATAACAGAAGGCAGTTTTAATCTTCCTTATAAGGATATTGTGAATCCGTAAGCTGTTATAAAAACCAAATTTGAAAGGTGTCTATATTTTCAGGCACCTTTTTTCTTTTAAAGTCAAATAGAAGAATTCACACTTAAAAACGAAAAAACATAAAAAGACCACGCAGCTTATATTGTATGGCTGTTGTTTTAAAAGGTATTTATCTTTTGACAGACCAGAACAAAATCTGATCTTTGTCTTGTAGCTGTACTCCAATCTATTGCCATTATCGAACGCAGTAATGCCCTGAAATCCTGAATAGATCTTGGTTTAACAGCATAAAAATCAGCGCCGAGTTTATAAGAAAGTTCCATGTGCAGTTTACTGCTGCTGGTAGAAAACATAATTATTTTGATGTTGCTGAAACTGCTCTTGCTTGTTCTTATTTCTTTAAGACATTCAAAACCATTTTTACAAGGCATATTGATGTCCAGAAATATAATTTCCGGTTTCTCATATTCCTTTTCACGGAGATTGTCAAGAAGCTGCTGTCCGTCTTCGGATATTTTAACAGTAATTTCAGGATGAAGCTCCTTTAGTGCTTCTAAAAATAAAATACTGTCATCGGGATCATCCTCTGCCAGATATATCATTTTAGGAGAATTATGCTCTTGTAACATAGCTTAAAAATTATGCAGTTAGATAAAAATTTAAAAATCCGCAAAAAAATATACCGGGGGGCAATATAAGCTTTTGTATATCTGCAAACAGTAAAACAGTAGTCCTGATGCAGTTAGCATATTAAATGTAAGAAAATTTTATTATAAATGAGCAAAATCGCAGATAATATTCTGAAAAATTATGCTATTTAACAAAAACCCCGCAGTAATACTGCGGGGTTGTTTTGTTTATCTACGAGCTTTTCATACTCTTTATTCAATTTCAAAAACTACGGCTGTAGCAAATGGCATTTTATCAGGACAAGTTATTACTAAACCGTCAACTTCCTCTTTCCAGTTTAATTTTCCTTTATATCCTAACAGTTTTACGCTTTTCAGTTTTTTATCATAATTGTTTTTGTCTTTAGCAAAAGATTTAATTTTTATCTGGCTGTTTGGAGCTGGAACATTCATACAAAAAGCATATAGGTTTTTGTTTTTACCTACTGTAAATCGGATGTCCTGCGAATTAAATTTGAATTCAGCTTGGCTTTTACCTAATTTTCCTCCTGGAAGCATTTTTAATTTCCCATTAACTATTTCTCCTTCGGCTGGAATTTTCCAAGCATGACTTCCATAAACGCCTTCTCCATTCATTCGCATCCAATTTCCAACTTCCTTCAGCATCTTTTGACTTTCATCATTAATAGAACCGTCCGGCAATAATGAAATACAAATAGCAGCGTTTCCATCACGAGCTATTGCCTCAATTATATAACGAATCATCATTCCTGAATCGTAGGTAAAATCGGGAGCATAAAACCAATCGCCTACTGGAGCTTCTGCAATCCAAGGCTGGTCTTTCTTAATTTCTGCAGGAATACCAAATTCCTCCGTATTTACTGTACCATTAGTTTTATTACGAAACTTAACTATACTAAAAGTTTTTACTTTACCGCGACGCTGTAAACTCGAATTATAAAAATCGGCCATAACACTTTGCATTGCATTTGTTTTAATACCCGTTCCTGTTCCGTCTCCAGTAAAAGGTCCTTGAACAGTTCCGTCAGTATAAATAAAATCTGGATCGTAATTTTTTACAACATCCATCATTCTTAACGCCCAATTTGTCGTATACCATTTGGCATACTCTAAATGATTACTAAATATTCCTGCTGGTGGCGGCGACCAATCTGTATTTGCATTTTGCTCCACACCTTTGTATTCTCTTAAATCGATACCATACAGCATTTTAGGATCATATCCTTCCCACCATTTTCCTTTACCATCAGCGAGCGTAAGATTTCCATCATAAGGAACTCCTTTTTTACTTCCTTCTTTATCACTTTCAAATGCGGTCTGCCACCACCACCATGTATATTCATGATGAAAAGTAACTCCATATCGCATTCCGGCTGCTTTACAGGCTTTTGCCCATTCGCCAATCAAATCTCTTTTAGGACCAATATTTACGGAGTTCCAAGGCTGATATTTAGAATTCCATAAATCGTAATTATCATGATGTACGCCTTGAATCATTAAAAATCGAGCTCCTGCATCTTTGTAAATTTTGGTAAGCTGTTCTGGATCTAATTTTTTAGGATTCCAATCACGCAATACTTCTTTATATCCCGATTCAGAAGGATGTCCGTATTTTTTAAGATGATTTTGATACGCAACATTATCAGTTTTATAAAGATTTCGTGCATACCAGTCACCGCTTTCTCCTGAAGCTTGTGGTCCAAAATGAACCCATATACCAAACTTTGCATCACGAAGCCAATCTGGTTCACCAGGGTAATTTTTTTCTATGGATTCCCAACTAGGTTCAAAAGGTCCTTTTGCAATAGGAAGTTCCAGCTTTACCTCAGGAAATGTTTTTGAATCCTCCATTACTACGCTATTAATAGGCAGTGGAACTGGGATTGCCGGCATTGGATTTTTTTCCTGCGCAGAAACATTAAGCTGTAATAGGAACAAAAGGGCAGCTGAAATTTTCGTTCTATTTTTTATCATTTGTATTGTATTTTTATATTTTCAGTATCAAACTCATATTTACAACTTGGATAAAGTTTAGTCAGAACTACTTTTCCAATAGTCCTTTTGTTTTAAATCAATTTAATAATTATACATTTCCGCTTTATATTATTTATAAAACATGCAATTAGGTCTAAAAAACAAGCCGTATTTTAAATAGGAAAACTAATTGAGACCTATTAAATAGTTATTTAGCAACCGTGAAAGCATAATATTTTATTATCACTATTTTATCTATTCGTTTTATAATAATCCGATAAAACAAATTTAGAAGACCTTGTAGACAATTTATTGTTCAAAACCGATTTATTATTATAAAAAACCGACTTTTTCATCCTTGAAATGATTTATATCATAACTCACCAAACAGAATTGTATAAAAAAGTTTAGCCACAGATTTAAATGATCACTAGGATTTTAAAAATCTGGATAATCTTTTTAATCTGTGGCTATAAAACTGACGCTGTAAATTTACTTTAGGCGATAATGAAAAGCTTTTACAACTATGTGTTTTCTGCTTCTTACAAGACATATTTTATTCGTTTCATTTCTTCTTCGAAAATACTATTCTCAGCAGAAAGTTCACCAACAAGAGTATCATCAAAAACAATAATAAACTTATTATATTATTGATTTGAATCTAATCGTTTTAAAATCAGTGATCGCAAACGTTCTTGATTCTCATCTCCCCAGTTTCCTATTGCTGAAATTACTGGAATAAGAGTTTTTCCTAAATCCGTCAGACTGTATTCGACTTTGGGAGGCACCACAGGATAAATAACCTTTGACACCAGTTCATGATCCTCTAATTCCTTGAGCTGAATATTTAAAACCCTGCGTGAAGCATCAGGTATTTTACGCTGTAACTCACTTGGCCTTTGATGCCCCTGATGAATAAACCAAAGCAAACGTATCTTCCATTTGCCATAAAGCACTTCACCTATTAGATCAAGACCGCAATTTAAGTTCGGGATTGTTTTTCTTTCATACATACTGCAAAATTAACATATATCACAATCTGTGCAATAGGGGAATAATTTATCCCTATCTGAATCGTAACTCCGTACTTGTGAGGAACTAACGTACTTCCGAAATTTGTACAAAAGAAATTTAAAAAACTACATAAGATGAATTATCAAAATGAATTATCAGGCAAAATTGCTTTAGTAACAGGAGGAACAAAAGGAGCCGGAAGAGCAATTGCAGAAAGATTACTGCAAGCCGGGGCAACAGTAATTATTACAGCTAGAAATGCACCAGAAAACGAAAACAGCAAACTGCATTTTATTGCTTCCGATTTAAGTACGGCAAAAGGATCAGAAAAAGTGGTCAGCGAAGTATTGTCTACTTATGGGAGACTGGATATTTTGGTAAACAACCTTGGACCTTCAACAACACCAGCTGGCGGTTTCAAAGCATTATCTGATGAAGACTGGGAATCAACACTGCAGGCTAATCTCCTTGCTCCTGTTCGTTTGGACAGAGGATTTTTACCGCAAATGATAGATCAAAAAAGCGGTGTTATTATTCACATTGCTTCAATTCAAGGCAGACTGCCTTTATATGATTCTACTTTGCCTTATGCTGCCGCAAAAGCAGGTTTGATTAATTACAGTAAAAGTTTATCAAAAGAAGTTACTCCAAAAGGCGTTCGCGTACTGACCGTTTCGCCGGGATGGATAAATACAACCGCATCAGTAGCTTGGCTGGGTGAGATTGCAAGAAACTCCAATAGTACTGTCGAAGAAGCGCAGCAAGGTGTTATGAATGCATTGGGCGGAATACCTTATGGCAGACCTGCACAGCCTGAAGAAGTAGCAGAGTTAGTTGGTTTTCTAGTTTCTCCAAGAGCCAATTATTTAACAGGAACTGAATTCGTAATCGATGGTGGTACAATACCAACAATTTAATAATCTAAAAAAAAATAAGAATATGAACTTACCGAAAGTACTTACAGACTTAGTGAATGCACAAAACAGTTTTGACAGCATTGCTTATGCCGATTGTTTTGCCAAAACCGCCGTGGTGTTTGATGAAGGCAGAACGCATAATGGAAAACAGGAAATCCAGCATTGGATCGAAGAAGCAAACGAAAAATACAAAACGGTTATGGAACCTATTGAATATACTGAAAATGGCACGACTAGTGTTTTAGCTGCAGCATGTTCTGGTACCTTTCCGGGAAGTCCGATAACATTAAAATTTCATTTTGATATTGTTGATGGAAAAATTCAAAATCTAAAAGTCACAGAATAATAAAACCAAGAGAGTGCCTCATTTAAGAGCACTCTCTTTTAATTTTAAAAAATACTTACTTATTTTATTTGTGTTTTTTGTCCTAATACGATTCAGAACAATAGCAAAATAAAAATAGTTTTATGGTTTTAAAATAGCATCAGCTACAGCAATCAGTTCTCTTTGACAGTCTGGATCAGCTTCATTAGATAATAAAACGATCCCTAAATTTAAATCGGGATAAAAAATCATGTAACTGCTAAATCCTAAACTTCCCCCTGTATGTGAAATGCTTCTGCCTATGCTTGTTTTTTTAACTTTCCAATTCAATGCAATGGCATTATCTTCAATCTTTCCAAATGTGGGTTCGTGACTGAGTTTCACAGCTTCGTTTTTTTCATTTAATTGAAATGCCATATAACGCAGCATATCAGAAGCCGAAGAGGCAATACTTGCCGCTACCTGCAAATCGGGCCAGTTTATTACGGGCATTACACGTCCTTTTGCATCATAGCCCGTTGCCATTTTCACTGGTGTTTTTCCAAGTTTTAACAACGAGGTATTTTTCATTTTAAGCGGATCTGTTATATAAATTTTAAGCAGATTCTCAAATGAATCCTTATAAACACTTTCTAAAATATATCCCAGCAACTGTGCAGCAGTATTGCAATGGCGGGAAACAGTTCCCGGTACCGACTGTAATTTTACATTATGCAGCTCTCGGTAAAAATCCTGCCTGCTGTATTTTTTGTGCACAGAATCTAAAATAAACGGTATGTCATCGATATTTGCGGTTCCAAAAAGATCTTTATCAGGCATCCAATTCGGCAGTCCAGAGGTTAAATTAGCAAGATTTAGCAACGTTATTGGTGTGCCATTATTTTCAAGATTAGGATAATCCTCTTTTAGATAGTTACGGATATCATCATTTAGATTTACTTTATGATCAAGAACTGCTTGAGCAAGCAGTGTTGAGCCAAATGTTTTTGTAATAGAAGCCAGTTCATACACTGTATTTCCTGTTGGAAGTTGAGATTTTCCAATTTGGGTAGAACCATAATTGTACACATACTGCTGTCCCTCTTTGATAATTCCGATAGAAATTCCAACTCTGGAATTGTTATTCATAAATGAAGAAACCGATTGATCCACTACTAAATCTAAATTCGTTTTCAATTTATTATCTGACGGAATCTTTTTTAACCCTGCCTGGGCAAAACAGATTATGGGTAATGCAAGAAAGGTCAAAAGGACAACTATTTTTTTCATATGTGCAGCGTTTATAAAATAAAGACTGCAAAATATTTAAAACGTTACAGCTGGTTTCTGTAGTTTATCTTGTCATTTTTTTTGACAGATAACAAAAGAAAATCAGATCCTGACAGATAGTTGTAAAAAATTTAGATATCGTAAATATGTTTTTTTAGCTTTCATGCGTGTTACGATTTATTTTAAATTCCTTTCTTAATAAGAATATTTTTATACCAAACATTTTCGCCATGATCTTGAAGGGCAATCTTTCCCTTTTTGAAAGTTCCGAATCCTGGCCAGTCGGCAAATTTACTTCCCGCAATTAATTTTTTAAAATTATCATCCCAAAGAACGGTTTCTACTACAACAACTCCATTCAAAATAAGAGTCAACTTTCCTTTTTTACTGATTACTTCAGCTGTATTCCATTCTCCAACCTTTTTTACAGGTTCTGATTTGCTTTGGATTAAATCATATAAATCTCCAACTCGGTGTTTTATAATTTTCCCGTCGGGATGACCATCATTATCCAAAACCTGCATTTCTAATCCAGTACTATAAGTATTTGGATATTTCTGAGCATCTTCATTAATATAAAAAATAATACCGCTATTTGATTTTGGAGCGACTTTCCAATCTAACTTTAAATGGAAATTTTCGAATTCCGCATTAGTTACTAAATCTCCTCCTTGTCCATTTTTAGCTGCTTCTGGATCAAAATGTAATATTCCGTCTTCTACTTTCCAGCCCGCTCCGGCGGAAGTTTTGCCGTAAGAATGCCAACCTTTTGTTGTTTTTCCGTCAAATAAAGGTTTAAATCCTTTTTGTGCCTGAATTTGTGCCAAAGAAAAAAGCAATGCGACAATTATAATTTTTTTCATTTTTCTAATTTTTGATTTTATAAATAATCTGAAATTTAATTTAATAGCTATTCTAAAGTTACTCAAACATAAAGAATTAAACTTTACTTAAAAGAATGTTTTTATTTTCTAACTAGAAATCTGTAAATGGTTTGAGAAATAAAAGTTTCATTCGGGCGCAAAACCGTATTCGGAAACGCAGGCGTATTTACCGAGTTTGGATAATGCATTGTTTCGAGACAGAATGCCCCGTTTTTCGTATAGGGGACATTGTTGCGTCCTTTTACTTTTTCGCTCAGCCAATTTCCTGAATAAAATACAACTCCAGGTTCAGTTGTGTAAACTTCTAATTCTCTTCCGCTTACAGGTTCAAAAGCTTTTGCTGCTAAAGCTAATTTACCGGTTTGGTTTCTCAAAACATACGTTACATCGTAGCCATTTGTATATTGCTGTACTTTCTCTATGTCTTTTCCAATTGTTTTTGCAGCGGTAAAATCAAAAGGTGTTTCTTTTACGTTGAGAATTTTACCCGTTGGCATGCTGCCATCTTTAAACTCCAAAAACTGATCTGCAAAAACGGTTAATTCTGTATTTAATGCTTTAGTTTCTTTTCCACCCGAAAGATTAAAATAAGTATGATTGGTAAGTACAAGTGGAGTCGCTTTATCTGTTCTTGCCTTATAATCAATAACCAAATCATTATTATTTTTAAGTGTAAAAGTCACAGAAACTAATAAATTTCCTGGAAAACCTTCTTCTCCATCTTTGCTTAAATACGTCATTTCGACAGCCTTTTCACTCTTTTTGGATATTTCTTTGGCTTTCCAAATTCGTTTATCAAAACCATTTACACCGCCATGAATATCAGACGAAAGCGTGTATTCTTTTCCATCAATAGTAAATTTTTTATTTGAAATACGGTTTGCAACGCGACCAACTGTAGATCCCATTAAAGAATTATCACTACTTGCATATTGTGAAAGCGAATCGAAACCCAAAACGACGCTGCTCATTTTTGCCTCTTTATCTGGTGTAATAATATTCGTAATTGCCGCGCCATAAGTAATCAACTGAACCTGCATTCCAGTTTTATTTTTTAAAGTATATTGAAAAACATTTTCACCACTAACCTGCCCGATCAACTCTTTTTGAATAGAGGATTTTTTAACCGAAATTGCCTTTTGAGAAAATATATTATCCGTAATGAAGAATACCACTAAAAATGATAAACATATATTTATTTGTAATTTGTTCATGCTCTTTTATTTATTGGTAATGCTAAAATTATTTCAATTTTGACAAATCATACTGTTCTTCTAGATGTGCAAATCGAGCCAGAATTTCCAGCATTCCGCCATGTTCTACTAAATTGTATTCGCTGTTATCTACTTCAAATAATCCTTTTTTGTTTTTGTTTTCTTTTAATGCATTATCCACACATTTTTTGAAACCTGAAATATACTTTAAATCTTTATTATGTTTTAAAAGATGCATATATCCTCTTAATAAAACCGCATTAAACCAATATCCGTCTCTAAATTTTCCACTTTTGTAAAAATAGTCCAAAGAACTGTCTGCCATTTTATTTGCCTTTTCAAGATACTTTTTCTCTCCTGTCAATTCGTATAAATATACACTAGACTGAAGCATTGTTCCTGTATTATACGAAAATATAGCTTCTCCTATACTTCCATCTTTTACCTTGATATTATCATAAAATAAACCTGTTGGAGTCTGCAGTTTTTGAGTTGTCCAATCGTAAATTTTTATCGCATTTTCGAGGTATTTTTTGTCTTTGGTTGCTTTGTACATTTTTAAGGCAACAATAATTCCAGGTCCGTTTGAACAGGTGTTTTTCGTTTCAAAATCATTTTCGCGCCAGTACAATCCGCCGCCAAGAGCGTTGTCAGATGCTGTCATCATAAAATCATACATTGACTTTCCTAAATCAAAATAAGATTTCTTGCCGGTTCTTTCATAAACTTCCAAAGCTGTAATCCCAATCCATTGATTGTCATCATAATACCGCTGACCTTTGCTCAGTTCTACAATATATTCACCATAACCTGGTTTAGGTGGCACAGGATCATAATAAGGCTGCATGCTATTGAAAATACCGTCTACTAAGTTCGCTTTTTTATCTACTTTTTCAATTTCGTTAGAAGCTTCAAACATCGCACAAAGCGCCCACAACCAACTGTATTCTCTTTTATGTCCAAATTTTGTTTCTCTCTTTGCTGGATCTAAATCAACAAAATAATAACCCGAAGCCTTATCATGAAAATTACTTTCAATCGCTGCATTCAGGCTTTCCATTTCTTTTTTATAAAAATCGCTTTTTGCCTTTTCAGTTCTTTTTATAATTGAAAAACTCGAGAACAATATAATGGCTGCAAAAAGTAGAATACTTCCTTTTATTTTATTCATAATCTAAAATATTTTTATTTTTTAAAGTTTCTTTTCTAATGGAATTAATCTTGTTTGAATACCGTACTCTGAAGTTCTTCCAATGATTTTCCTTTTGTTTCCGGCATCATAAAAATCACAAAAATTAATTGAAAAACCATCATAATGGTAAAGATCAAAAACACAACTCCCGCTCCAATGGTTGAAAATAAAAACGGGATTGCTGACGGAATGATAGCCGCTAAAATCCAATGTGTTGAAGAACCAAATGCCTGACCGCTCGCTCGTAAATGATTCGGGAAAATTTCTGAAATGAAAACCCAGATTACAGCGCCCTGTCCAATTGCGTGTGAGGCAATAAATAAAAACAAGAAAAGTGGCACTTGTATACCTTGCCATTTTAAGAAAAAAGCAACCGAAACCAATCCTAAAGAAATTATGTAACCAATTGACCCAATATACATCAACATTTTTCTTCCTAAAACATCAATTAAAAATACACCGATCAAAGTAAATACTAAATTTGTTATTCCGATTCCGACGCTGCTCATTAAAGCGGCACTTTCTTCTAAACCTGCTTCCGCAAAAATTCTCGGTGCATAATATAAAAAAGCATTTATACCAGAAAACTGATTGAATAAAGCAATTAAAAAAGCCAACATCAAAGGATATCTGTATTTCCTTAAAAATATGGTTTCTTTCTTTTGCTCTCTATTTTCATTTCCTGAATGCATTTCGGCAATCAAATCGTCAATTTTAGCATCCGAATCAATTTTTTTTAACACCAATTCAGCCTCCGAAATTTTGGACTGAGAAACCAACCAACGTGGACTTTCTGGAATTGTAAAAACAATAATGGTATAAAAAAACGCAGGAAAAGCCATGATACCAATCATCCATCGCCACGCGTTTTCGCCTGCATCTCTCAATAAATAATTAGAAAGAAAAGCCATTAAAATTCCTAAAACAATATTGAATTGATACAAGGAAACCAACCTGCCACGATCTTTTGCAGGAGAAATTTCAGAAACATAAGCTGGAGCGGCAATTGTTGAGGCTCCGATTCCTAATCCGCCAAGGAAACGGAAAAAAGCAAAAGTCCACGGATCGTTTGCCAATGCAGAACCAATTGCAGAAACCAGAAATAAAATTCCAATCCCAATCAGCGTTTTCTTCCTGCCTAATTTATTGGTCGGAATTCCGCCGAAAATAGCGCCGGCAACTGTTCCCCACAATGCCATTGCCATTACGACAGCGCCGTGAAATGCATCTGAAGTATGCCATAATTCCTGAAGTTTTTTGTCTGCTCCCGAAATAACAACAGTATCAAAACCAAATAAAAATCCGGCCAATGCAGCCGTGATTGCCCACAAAAGTATTTTATTCATAATACGATTTTTAGATTTCTTCTAAAACAGCAGTCCAACCTCCGTTTCGAACCATTTTTATTTCAATAACGGAATTCGAATTCGCTTCAATAGTCTTTTTTCTATAATCCATTGCCTGATAACCAGCGTTGATTCCGTCTTCGAATGAAGTTACTTTATATGATCTTCTAGATTTTAAAAAATTAAGATTCAGTTTGAATGTTCGTTCTTTTTCGGCATTATTTGTAATTCCGCCAATAAACCATTTTGCACCTTTTCTTTTGGCTACGATCGCATATTGACCTGCTTTTGCTTCCAAAGCAACTGTTTCATCCCAAGTCGTTGGAACAGAAGTGATAAACTCTGTACATTCTTTTTCGCGATAATAAAGTGTTGGATTATCAGCAAGCATTTGCAAACCACTTTCAAAAACCACAAATAAGGCCATTTGATACGCTCTCGTTCCGATACTTGCAGAATTAGGACGTTCTGATCGGTACACTTCCGGCTGCATGCTGATCATCGCTCCCGGCGTATAATCCATTGGACCAACGGCATTTCGCATGTACGGAAAATACAAACTGTTATCTGGTTTACAGCCGTCCATTTGTTCCATTCCTCTAACTCCTTCGTAGGAAATTAAATTAGGATATTTGTATTCTAAACCAGAAGGTTTAAATGCTCCGTGAAAGTCTACAAAAATTTGATTTTTAGCAGCTTCCTTTACTACTTTTTCATAATAATTCACCATTACTTGATCGCTTCGATCCATAAAGTCAATTTTTACTCCGGCGATTCCCCAATCTTTAAATGTTTTAAAAAGTTCCATGTTTTTATCGACCGTTAACCAAGTCAGCCACAAAACAATACCTACGTTTTTTTCTTTTCCGTAGCGAATGAGTTCATGAACATCAACATCTGGATTTGGCGAGTAAGGATCTATTGTACTTTTCGCCCAACCTTCATCCATAATAATATATTTGATACCAAATTTCGAAGCAAAATCAATATAGTATTTATAGGTATTTAAATTATAACCCGAAACAAAATTAACATCTGAACCGTAAGGCGTTGCGCCGTTCCACCATTCCCAACTTGCTTGTCCAGGTTTAATCCATGAAGCGTCTTTTAACTCACTTTTTGGAGCCAGTTTTAAGGTCATTGTATTTTGAATCAATTGTTTGTCATTTTTAGTGATGACAAAATAACGCCAAGGGAAATTTCGTGTTCCCGAAGTTTTGGCAATGTAATCTGCTTCTTTTAGAATTTTAAGGCTTCGATCTCCGTCTGGCCCAAATTCCAAAGGTGTTTTTGGAAAAGTAGATACTGCACCATTTCCCGTTCCTTTTAAAAACATTCCCGGATAATCAGACAAATCCGATTCGCTGATTAAGACTTTATATTCCTTTTTCGAATCCACTAAAATCGGAAGTGTAGACATTTTGGATGAAGAATTCCAATCGCCAGCATTTATATGTGAATATTCTTCTTCGCTAGAAGTTTTAAAATTTCCGGTCTGCTGTAAATGAATCAAATAATCTGTTGGGAAATTTATCGCAAATTCTTCATTCAAAACTTTAATTTCCCCTTTTTTAGAAGTGACAAATCGATACGCAATTCCTTCATCAAAAGCTCTAAATTCAACTGCATAATTGCCTTTAAAACTTAGAAGTAAATAATTGTATGAATTAGAAACTGTAGAAAATTTTAATGGAATTACAGGTTTTAAAACTTCATTTACCTTTCCAGTTTTGCTGTTTACCAATTTCGGATTTGCGCCTAAATTTTCATTTTTTAGAAGCAACGCCAAACGATTCTTTTCGGTTAAAATTTCATTTCCCGCCGAAATTGAATAATAGATTTTGTCTCCTAAATGGATCGAAACTTTTAATTCGCCATTTGGAGAAACCATTTCAAAATTTGTTTTTTGTGAATAGGAATTACAAACTCCAAAAAACAAAAAAAGATACATTAATAGTTTTATTTTTTTCATGTAAAATTGTTTTTATATTAATAACTCGTTGGGTTAAAGTGATCAAAATTTAACTTAACACATAGAGACATAGTTTTTCTTTGTCCATAAAAGGCGTTTCACTTTTTAAATACATCCCGTCCCGAAGTTTCGGGATCGGGACTATGTGTGAAAACTAGTTTTTTCTTTTACCTTTTTATTTAAAACTAAAATCTATGTCTCTATTGTTAAAAAATAATTTTACCCAAAGGGCTATTAAATTTATTTTGTTTCCACTTGTATTTCACCACCATTTTTGAATACATCGTGAGAAATGAAATAACCCTTGATTTTAGAGCCATTCATTTTAATATCCTCTAAATTTCTTTTCCCATTCGGATTTCTTAAGGTTACTTTTTTTCCTTGCGGCGTTGTCCACGAAACTTCTTTAAAAATAGGAACTGTTACAATATATTCTGGATCTGCCGGCGATAAAGGATATAATCCTAAAGCTCCGAAAACATACCAAGAAGACATTTCGCCTGCATCGTCCATTCCGCTCATAGCTAATTTTTCGGGACCAATTCCGTACATTGTATCTAAAATCTCGTCGATAACTTTTTGAGATTTTTCAGGTTTGTTGATGAAATAATACGAAAAAGGCGCTTCGTGATCCGGCTGATTTCCGTGGCAATATTGTCCGATAAAACCAGAAATATTCCAAGCAATGTAATTTGGATTCCAAGGTTTTGTAAAAAATTCATCCAACTTGGCTTCAAAAGGTTTTTCGCCACCATATAATTTCACCAATCCCGGCATATCGTGCGGAACGAAAAAAGATAATTGCCATGCATTTGCTTCTCTGTACATGTATTCGTAATACGGAAATTCGGGATTAAAAGGTGTAACCCATTTTCCATTTGCCAATCTTCCACGCATAAAAGTCGATTCTTTGTCAAAAACATTGGCGTAATTTTTAGAACGTTTTACCAAATCATTATAATGTTCGGTGTCTTTCAATTCTTTCGCCAATAATGCAAGTGCGTGATCATCATACGCATATTCTAATGTTTTAGTCACTCCGGCATTGCCTTTTGTTTCTACAACAGGATTTTTAATATCTTGCTCTGGAACGTAACCTTTTGAAATGTATTCTGCAATGTGAGGTCTTGTTCCGCCTTCTTTGTAAGCGTTATTTAATAATAATTCGTAGGCTTTTTTGACATCATAATTTCGAATTCCACGCATATAAGATCCTGCGATAAATGAGGCCGCGTGATCTCCGTGAAAAAACGTCGGAATAAAACCTTTAATTTCTCCTTCATTAATAATCGAACTGATAACATCTGCCGTAACATCTGGTGAAAAAATACTCAATAAAACCAATTTATTTCTGTAATCATCCCATAATGAAGGAAGTGTGTAATAACGATAATTCTCTTTACGCACTTTTCCTGCTTCGTCTATAAATTGTCCGTTGACGTCGCTTCTTAGAGCTGGCCATAAAAATGACCTGTACAACATGCTGTAAAACATCACATTTTGTTGATCTGTTCCACCTTTTACCTGAATTTTAGAAAGTAGTTTTTCCCATTCTGAACTTCCTTCTTCAAAAATTTTAGTGAAAGATTTAGTATCAGCTTCTGCTTTTAGGTTTTCAATAGCATTTTCTACGCTTACAAATGATAAAGCGATTTTAACGGTAACGGGTTTAGTATCTCCGTCTTTGATATTGACCAAAGTATAACCGCCACTTTTTGCCATATCTTTTGTGTCTAATTTCTCAATTGGACTGC
>NZ_CAMLIX010000053.1 GCF_946479975.1 uncultured Flavobacterium sp. | reverse complement strand
CATCGTTTAAGAAAGAAGTAATCGCTTCAAACTGCACATCCAAAATCGATTCTAACAAACTCACTTCGACTAAAACTCCTTTTTTAGTTTTGGTTCTTTTTAAAAGTGCTGCTAAAATTCCCTGTACAAAATGATTGCCGCACATTAAATCGGCAACTGCCAATCCAAACGGAACTGGGCCCTGACTTTTTCTGCCGCTCAGCCAGCTTAAGCCAGAAATCGATTGTAACAATAAATCCTGTCCCGGTTTTTTTGCCCAAGGACCTTCATTTCCGTAACCTGTAATCGTTCCGTAAATAATTTTGGGATTTATAGAAAGTGTATTTTCAAAATCTAAACCGATTTTCTCCATCACGCCAGGTCTGAAATTATGCGTCATAATATCAGCTTTTTCGATTAGTTTTTTAATCAAAACCAAATCATCTGGATTTTTTAAATCGGCTGCAAAAGATTCTTTATTTCTGTTAATGGTATGAAAAAGCAAACTGCTGTCGTCTACAAATAAATCTTTAATACTTAATTGTCTGCAAGCTTCGCCTTTTACAGGACGCTCAATTTTAATGACGCGTGCGCCCAAATCGGCTAGTTTTAATCCAGCAGAAGGTCCTGCTAAAAACTGACAGAATTCCAAAACAATTAATCCTTCTAAAGGTCTCATATCGTCTGGATTTTTAGAGATTCCGCGTAAAGCGAATTCATTTCTTCTAAAACTTTCAATTCGTCTCCGCCATTCATCAAATAATTACGAACCACATCACCCGCATGATCTTGGAAAAACATGTGTCCGTAATATCTCGGACGAAGGAAAGCGCGCTCTAAAGCTGGTAATGTATTTTTGAAATAATCTTCGGTCACGCCATTAATTCTCTCGCTTTTCCAAGCTTGTAAATGTCCTGGCTGACCGCCATTATCGGTATAAATATTCTGTTGTACATGTGATGAACACGTAAATTCAGCATATTTTATGGCAGTTTCAGTATGTTCGCTAAAGGATGAAACAGCTAAACCTGTTCCGCCCAAAGAAGAAATCATCGGGTTATCATTCAAACGAACTAAATCATAAAAATTCAAAAGTTTACGACTGTAACCCGCTCTGGAATAATTAGAATATCCGTAAGCAAAAGGGCAGTAGGCAATTTCATCTGAATTGACCATCGCTTCATAAACCTGAATTGGATTTCGGTTAAAGTTTTCCGGATCAATTAATTGCGCCAGTTCTCTAAACATTTGAAGCGCTTTTTTCCCTGTAGTTTCAGAAATCACTTTTTCTTCAGAAAGAAACGGAGCTTCTCCCAAACTGCAGCAAAACATATAAAAACTCATTAAAACATCTACTGGAATTCCGGCGAAAGCCACTAAACCTTTTTCCGCTAAAGCCAATAAATCATCATAAGTTTTAGGAACTACTAAATTATTTTTTTCTAAAAGATCCAAGCGGGCAGAAGCAACCGGAGTCGCCGAATCGATAGGAAGCGCCCATAATTTGTTGTGAAAAACATAACTTCCGTATGATTTTCCAACAGTATTAATTTCTAGATCTTTAATATATTCTTGAGATAAATAATCAGATAATGGTAGAATTGCTTTGGTCTGCGCTCCAAAACCTGTCCAAGGGTGATCGATTACCAATAAATCAAATCTTTTGGCTAAGTCTTCTATCGAAGCATCGGCAAATTCTTGTAAACTTCTCTTTTCCCAAGAAATTTCAACTTCAGGATGTAGTTCGGTAAAACGCTGCGATGTGGCAACCATTGGAAGCAAACCTCTTGTATGGTTCCAAGTTATGCCTTTTAATTTTATCATTTTTATATAGAAATTTTGAGTAGTGAAATCGATTGAAATAATAAATGTAAAAAATACAATTACAAAAGTAGGAATAAGATTCAAATGCGCAAGAAATAGAAACTTTATTAGAGAATCTTTTTGCATAAATGGATAATTAATGATATTATTTTTACAAACTGTCTAAAAAATGTTATAAAAATTTAAAGTTTAGTTATTTTCTTAAGTCTAAAATAAAATATATCTCTAATATTAATTTTTAAAAAGTATTTTTGTAATTGTGATTTTTACATTTATTAATTTTGATTCACTTTTATTGAGAAATCATAAATTGGTAAAGCAGGATCATTTTAGAAGTAACCAATGTTGATGAACGACATTCATCAAAAAAATAAACTAACAGAAAAAATATACGATTATGAAATTAATACGTTTTGGAGAAATCGGAAAAGAAAAACCAGGAGTTTTGATTGGAGAAAAGAGATATGATGTGTCTTCAATTGTAACCGATTTTAACGAAAGTTTCTTTGAAGAAAATGGATTAGAGAAATTGCAAAAAGCATTAGAAAGTAATCCAACTTTGCCAGAAGTGGAAGCTTCGGTACGTTTGGGTTCGCCTGTAGCAAGACCTTCAAAAATTATCTGCATTGGTTTAAATTACGTCGATCACTGCAAAGAAACAAACGCTCCGATTCCAACAGAACCTATTATCTTTTTTAAATCGACGACTTCTTTGTGTGGACCAGATGACGATTTGATTATTCCTAAAAACAGTGAAAAAACAGATTGGGAAGTGGAATTGGCTTTCATCGTAGGAAAAAAAGCAAGTTATGTTGAAGAAGCAGACGCTTTAGATTATGTTGCGGGATATGCTTTATTGAATGATTATAGCGAAAGAGCATTCCAATTGGAGCGTGGCGGACAATGGGCAAAAGGAAAAGGAAGCGACACTTTTGCGCCTCTTGGACCATTTTTGGCAACAAAAGATGAAGTTGCAGATGTTGACAATTTAAAAATGTGGCTGACTGTAAATGGCAAAAAATACCAAGACAGTAACACGTTGAATTTAGTTTTCAAAATTCCGTATTTGGTGCATTATTTAAGTCAGTTTATGACGTTGCTTCCTGGCGATATCATCAGTACGGGAACGCCTCCGGGAGTTGGATTAGGAATAAAACCAGATCCGATTTACATTAAAGCAGGAGATGTTGTAGAATTGGGAATCGAAGGTTTGGGAACAAGTAAACAAAAAGCGGTAGCTTATAAAAAGTAATATAACGATCTGTTATTGTAGTGAAGGATGGTGACGCGGATAAAACGGATTTACTTCGTAAAAACGCGGATTAAAACGGGTTTTATATTTAAGTTTTGAGAAAGATTAAAAATAAAATCCGTTTTAATCCGTGTCTTCGCGATAGCGAATCTGCGTAATCAGCGTCAGATTAGAAATTTAAACAAAACGAAAAACGAAAAATGAAATATATTGTTTGCGAAAAACCGCAGGAATTTCTATTGAAAGAAACTGCTATTCCAGAACCAAAAGAAGGTGAGGTTTTATTAAAAATTAAAAGAATTGGGATCTGCGGAACTGATATTCACGCTTTTGGCGGAACGCAGCCTTATTTTGAATATCCGAGAGTTTTAGGTCACGAATTGGCTGCAGAATATGTAAAAGGAAACGCTGCAGGTTTTAAACCTGGAGATAAAGTAACTTTTATCCCGTATTTTAATTGTGGGAAATGTGTTGCCTGCAGAAACGGATTGACAAATTGCTGTGTAAATATCAAAGTTTTCGGAGTTCATATTGATGGCGGAATGGCCGAATATGTTTCAATTCCGGAGCAATATTTACTGCACGGTCAAGGTTTAGATTATGATGAATTAGCTTTAGTTGAACCTTTGGCAATTGCAGCGCATGGCGTTAGAAGAGCGGCTGTAAAATCTACCGATACGGTTTTGGTAATGGGAGCTGGACCAATCGGAATTGGTTTGATTCAGTTTGCCAAAATCGCTGGTGCGAAAGTTATCGTAATGGATATCAACGATTACAGATTGAATTTCTGTAAAGAACAATTGCAAGCAGACGAAACGATTAATCCTTTGAATGATGACGTTGCTGCAAAATTGGCTGAATTGACAAACGGTGATATGGCGAACGTAGTAATTGATGCAACTGGAAATCAGAAAGTGATGAATAGCGCATTTAATTATATTTCGCATGGCGGAAGATTCGTTTTGGTCGGATTGCAGAAAGGAGAATTAAGTTTCAGTCATCCTGATTTCCACAAAAGAGAATCGACTTTGATGAGCAGCCGAAATGCTACAATCGAAGATTTCGAATATGTAATGAAATGTTTGAAAGAAGGAAAAATTGATCCGAAAAAATACATTACGCATAGAACAAGTTTTTCTGAAATGATTACTGATTTTAGAAATTTGATTGATCCCAAAAATAATGTGATCAAGGCATTGATTGAGATAGAGTAGACTTTACGGAAACCTAACAGGTTTTCAAAACCTGTTAGGTTTATTAAACGTTATGATTTTTTTAAACACATAGAAACATAGATTTTTTGCTTTGCGAAAGAGTATGGAAAGAAACTAGTTTCTAACACATAGCTATGTGAATTGATGCAAGTGGAACGCCTTTTTTAAGCGGTTTCGAAAACTATGTTTCTATGTGTTAAAAATTTATACGTTGCTAATTATATAACCACAAAAAATGGATTTAAACTTAAAAAATAAAATTGTTGTCGTTTCTGGTTCGGCTGGAAAAGAAGGCAGTATTGGAGAAACGATTGTTAATAGATTGGCAGATGAAGGTGCGATTCCAGTTTTGGTTGATCGAAATGCAAGAGGTTTTGAATACGTGGAAAGACTTCAAAAGAGAGGAGTTAATTCTTTATTTGTACAAACTGATGTAACCGATCCTGTTGCAATAGAAAATGCGGTAAAAGTAATCGCAGCCAAATATGGTAGAATTGATGCAATTATCAATAATGTTGGCGTAAATGACGGAGCAGGATTAGATTCGAGCTACGAAGATTTTATGAATTCTTTGAAATTGAATGTGGTAAGTTATTTTCTTTTAGCTAAATATTCGCTTCCTTATTTGAAAGAATCTAAAGGGAATATTTTAAACATTGGTTCAAAAGTAGCTTTAACTGGTCAGGGAGGAACTTCTGGCTACGCTGCTGCGAAAGGCGGCGTTTTGGGTTTAACAAGAGAATGGGCGGTAGATTTGATTCAGTTTGGAATTCGTTCAAACGCCATTATTATTGCAGAAAGTTATACGCCAGCCTACGAAGATTGGATTAAAACATTGCCAGACGGCGAAACAGTTTTGAATAAAATCAATAAAAGTATTCCGCTAGAAAGTCGAATGACGAAGACAGAAGAAATTGCAGATACAGCGCTTTTTATCATTTCAGAAAAATCATCTCACACGACGGGTCAGTTTGTTTTTGTAGATGGTGGTTATGTACATTTAGACCGCGCATTAATCAGCGATGTTAACTAAGAAATTATGAGTAAAAGAATTGATTCACATCAGCATTTTTGGAAGTTTGATCCCGTTAGAGATAGTTGGATCGATGAAACGATGCAGAATATTCAGAAAGATTTTCTTCCTGAGGATTTAGAACCCATATTAAAAGAAAATCAATTTGAAGGCTGTGTTGCAGTAGAGGCGAACCAGTCAGAAGATCAAACTCTTTTTTTATTGGATTTAGCTTCAAAAAATGATTTCATAAAAGGCGTTGTCGGCTGGATAGATTTAAGAAATGAAAATATTAAAGAGCGTTTGGAATTCTTTTCAGATCAAAAAAAACTGAAGGGTTTTCGTCATGTTGTTCAAGCAGAACCAGACGATTTTATGTTTGGCGAAGCATTTAGAAGAGGAATTAAGGCTTTAGAACCATTTGATTATACCTATGATATTTTAATTTTCGAGCGTCAATTACCAGCTGCAATTAGTTTGGTTCAGGATTTCCCGAATCAGCGTTTTGTGATTGATCATATTGCCAAACCAAATATCAAATCAGGAAGTATTGATTCTTGGAAAAAAGGAATTGAAGAAATCGCAAAATACGATAATGTGTGGTGTAAAATCTCAGGAATGGTCACAGAAGCCGACTGGAAAAACTGGAAACCAGAGGATTTAAAACCGTACTTAGATGTGATTTTTGAAAACTTCTCGATTGATAAATTAATGTACGGATCAGATTGGCCAGTTCTTAATGTTGCTTCAGATTATAATAAAGTTGTAAAAACTCTAGAAGATTATATAGCTGAATTTTCAATCGAAGACCAGAATAAGATTTGGTTTGAGAATGCGGTTTTATTCTACAATTTAAATAATTAGCATTCAATTTTGGAAGCTTCGGAGAAGCTAAATATTTATAGCTAGAAATACAGATTTACGATATAAAGCTCCAGCGGAGCGACATTTTTTTACAATTATATGTCGCTGCGCTGGAGCTTTTTTCATTCGTCATAACTACATTCTATAAATATTTTGCTCCGCTTGAACTCCAAACAGGTCGAAATGAAACAATACGATCAAACATAAACCATGTGCTATGTTGTTTCCAGAATGAAAAAAAAACAGCCACAGATTAAAGGATTTCATAGATTTTTTTAAATCATTTTAATCATTTAATCTGTGGCTAAAAATTTTAGAGCAAATATTTTACTTCTTCAAAACATCCGCATCAGGCACCCACTTTTTCTGCCATTCCGGATATTTTTTCAAAGCTTTTTCAGGTTTATCGGTGTACCACGCGTAGCCTGTTCTTCGTTCGCGGCTTACTTCTGCCAGCGAATACAAAAACTCACTATCACGGTCGCAGAATAAAGGTCTGTGTGTTTTTAATTCATAATAACGCGTCCAAATTGGTGGAGCAGTTGGATCGTTTACAACCCTAACATCATTTTTGATTTTCTTATATTTTGAATCCATTTCTGGGGCTTCAAAACTTTCAATTTTAGTGTTATAAATTTTAGAATCCTGAAACCATTTTACAGCACTTTGCACTGCATTGATAATCTTCGCATTCGGATTTTCAATGTACATTAAAAATAAAACAACATCAACACTTTCGGCGTTACAAATGCTTGGCGGTTCAAATTTTCTCGCCCAGGCAGGTTCAAGCGTGATTTCATCGTGCTGCTGGCACCATGCAGTTAGTTTTCCATTGTCTTTAATCTGCATTTGTAAAATACAGTCCAAACCTTTTTGGTACGTTTTCAATACTTTTTTTCTGGTTTTGGCATCAATAAAAGCGTAATTCGGATCATTGTTTACCATCTTTTTTAAGAGATTCATAATCCCCATATACGCTCCATCATTAAACGTAATATGACGGCTGTAGCCTTTTTCCAGCGGAAAATATTGAGGCCAGCCTCCGTTTGGATATTGTGCTTTAATAATAAAATTAATTCCTCGAATACAGCCATCTTTATATTTCGGCTCTTTTGTAAGCGTGTAAACCTGCGCTAAATAGTGAATATGAGTGTAGGTTGTTTCGTTATCAAAAGTAGTGTGTTCAATATATTTCGTTTTAACCACACTGTCAATCTGCTGCGGTGTCAATATGGCTTTCATATCATAATTCTTGGGCCATCCGCCATTGTCACGTTGAAAATATAAAATATTATCAGCGATTTTAGCATAATCTGTTTCAGCATATTTTGGCTGATTCGGAATTGGATTTATGATATTGGTTTTGTCTTTAATAAAATACCAATGATTTGTACCGTCTGTAAATGGTTTTGTACTGATCTCATTTGACTGCGCATTGCAATATAAAAATGAAAACGAACAAAGAGCTGAAAAGAGTAATTTTAAACTGTTCCCGGAATTTACTTTAAACATATCAATTTTATTTGTTAGAATTTTACAGCTTTCTTAGGAACATTTTTAGCAATAGTTGTAGTTTTAGAGAAATTAACTTTAGAACCACTTAGATCGATATTTTTACTAGCTTCTCCGTTAATTGTAATCACATTCGAAGAAGTTGGAGCAAACTCAATATTTTTGAAAGAAAGATTTTTAGTACTATAAATTTCAATTGCATTTTTAGTTTCAACATCCAATTGTGCGTTACTGATTTTGATTCCGTTTGCATCAATTATAGAAAAACCTTTTTGTGCTTTTGCAATTAAGTTTGAAATCTCAATATTTTCTAAATTCATTTCAGGAAGACCTTGTAAAAACACCGCTTGTTGAGCGCCTTTAATCGTAACATTTTTAATTGAAATATTTTTGAACTGAGGCGTTTCTTCGTTTACAGGAACCAGTTTTGTAGTTACCGTGTTGCCGCCTTCAGCCAATGTTTCGGCGATTGATTTTCCTCCGTAATACAAGTCAAAAGAAATAGCTTGAGATGGAATATCAGTCATAAAAATATCAGAAATAAAAATATTTTCTACAATTCCGCCACGTCCGCGGGTACTTTTAAAACGAAGTCCGACATCAGTTCCCATAAAAGTACAATTAGAAACGTGCAGATTTTTTACACCGCCAGACATTTCACTTCCAACCGTTACACCACCATGACCGTGATACACAATATTGTTTTTCACAATAATATTTTCGCAGGCAACACCTCTGTCACGTCCGTCTTTGTCTTTTCCAGATTTAATGCAAATGGCATCGTCTCCCACATCAAAACTTGAATTTTCAATGATGACATTTTTGCAAGATTCAACATCTAATCCGTCACCATTCTGAGAAAACCACGGATTTCTAACGGTTATATTCCTCACAATTAAATCTTCAATTAATAAAGGATGAATGTTCCAAGCTGGAGAGTTTTGAAAAACAGGTCCGTCAAACATCACTCTTTTACTGTTTTGAATACTCACCAAAACTGGACGAAGAAAATCATGAATCGCTTCAAAATCTTCTTTTGTTTTTAAATCATGACGCACATTTTGATCTGCGCCTTTTGCACCTTTCATATATTGTTCAGAAGGATACCAACTGTCTTTCTTTTCATTTAAAACGCCTCCAGAAGCTACAAATTTCTTCCATTGTTCCTCGGTTAGTTTACTCTTTTTAACTTGTCTCCAAGCTTCTCCAGAACCATCCCAAACACCATTTCCAGTAAAAGCAATGTTTTCAAGATTTTTACCATAAATAGGAGAGATGCAACGCCACGTATTTAAACCTTCAAAACTAGTTTCGATAAGTGGATATAAAGTTTTATCTGTCGAAAATTTGATCAAAGCACCCGTTTGCGCGTGAAGTTCAATATTGCTTTTTAAAATAATCGGACCCGTAAGCCAGATTCCTGGCGGAATAATCAATTTTCCACCACCTTTTTTAGAAAGTGTCTCAATCGCATCTGCAAAAGCTTTTGTGTTTAAAACATAACCGCCATTTACTGCTCCAAAGTCTTTTAAATTTACTGTATTAGCAGGAATTACAGGTTCGTTGACTTTTGACATTTTGAATTCGACATTGGCATAAGTATCGTAAGATGTACTTTGAGCATTCGCATTTTGCAAACTAAGACAAAGCATAATTGCCATTGCAAGAGAAAAAAGATTTAATCGGTTGGTTTTCATTGTTAGTAATTTTTTGGTGTTATTTTTATAGATGTGAAAAATAACTTCTCACATAAATAATAATAGTTAAATGTAATCGATTACACAAATCTATTAAAAAAGTTTAAAAGATAGCCACGAATTCACGAATTTTCTTTTTAATACTTTATCTAAAGATATTATTCGAATTAATTCGAATAAATAATCGCAAACATTTTAAAAATAAAATTCGTGAATTCGTGGCGAAAAATTGATCTACACAGGAGGGTACAGGATGCGTAATTTTTTATGTTCGATTAAATTGTGCCAAATATTTAATTTAAGTGTTAAAATTACAGGTGAAATAAAATTTTAAGTGATTTAAATTTATTTACCCCTAATTTTAGCCTAAAAAAGTAAAAAATAGAATAATGCGTTTAATTCCTTTCAATAAATTACTGATCGTTTTTTTAATGGTATTTGCAATTTCGGCAAATGCGGCTGAAATATGGGTTTCCCCAAAAGGGAACGACAAAAATTCAGGAACAAAAGAGAGTCCGTTAGCGACTGTACAAATGGCGGTTAGAAAAGCCAGAGAATTACGACGATTAAAAGACGCCTCTATAAAAGACGGTATTCGTATTATTGTCATGAATGGAACGTATTATTTAAACGAACCTTTGTTTATAAGACCTGAAGATTCAGGTACTAAAGATAGTCCAACAACAATTGAAGCAGATGTAGATGCAAAACCAATTATCAGTGGTGGCATCGAAATTAAAAACTGGACAAAATCGACTACAGTAATAAACGGACTTAAAAAAGGTACTGTCTGGGTTGCTGATGCTCCAAAAAAAGCTGGAACTCTGATTGATTACAGACAATTATGGGTAAATGGTAAAAAAGCCGTAAGAGCCAAAAATACAGTCGGAACTACAATGGAACGCATTTTATCTTGGAATCACGAGGAGCAAACTTGCTGGATTCCGTTTAAAGATAAATCGGTTAAGTATGAGCCGGGAATGGAAATGTTTATCGTGCAATGGTGGTCGAATGCCAATCTTCGCATAAAAAATATTGAAGTAAAAAAAGACAGCGCAAAACTTTCATTTGAAGAACCGGAAAGCCGTATTCAAAGCGAACATCCGTGGCCTGCGCCGTGGATTTCTAAAAACAACGGAAATTCGGCTTACTTTTTAAACAATGCTTTTTCACTTTTAAACGAGCCTGGAGAATGGTTTTTAGATAAGAAAAATGCTAAAATTTATTATGTTCCAAGAGCAGGAGAAGATCTTAATTCGGTAACTGTGACTGCGCCAGTTTTAGAAAATTTGGTTGAAGTAAAAGGAACAATTGATTCTCCTATAAGCCATTTTAGATTTAAAGAAATTTCGTTTCAATACAGCAACTGGCTTCGTCCTTCACAGCAAGGTCACGTGCCATTGCAGTCAGGTTTGTATTTGTTAGATGCTTATAAATTGAAACAGCCGGGAACGCCAAATCAGGCGAATTTAGAAAATCAGGCGTGGGTTGGAAGACCTCGCGCAGCGGTTGAAGTGAATTATTCGAATAATATTCAGTTTGAATCTTGTCGTTTTGAACATTTGTCTTCGACTGGTTTAGATTTAAATAAAGGAACAAATCACAATACGGTAAAAGGAAATTTATTTAAAGATATTGGCGGAAGCGCCATCAATGTTGGAATTTTCTCTGAAGAAGCTTTTGAAGCGCATTTGCCTTTAATTATAAAAGACGAAAGAGAAATGTGTTCTGATGAAATAATTGCCGATAATTTAATTACAAACGTAACCAATGAAGATTGGGGAACTTTAGGAATCAGTGCTGGTTTTGTTAGAAATATTACGATTGAACACAACGAAATTTCAGATGTTTCGTATTCCGGAATGGCAATGGGTTGGGGCTGGACGCATACGCCAAACGTGATGCAGAATAATAAAATTCTAGGAAATAAGATTCATCATTATGCGAAACATTTGCACGATGTAGCGGGAATTTACACGCTTTCTGCACAACCGGGAAGCCGAATTGAAGAAAATTATATTGACAAGGTTTACAACAGTCCGTATGCACACGATCCGTTTTTATGGCTGTATTTGTATACCGATGAAGGTTCTGAAGGTTTTACGATTAAAAACAACTGGATTGCCGAAAAGAAAATCCTTAAAAACCATAACGGTCCAAAAGGAAATATCTGGGAACATAACGATCCATACGTAAGCACAAAAATTAAAGAGGCTGCGGGAATTAGAGCGCCTTACAAAGATTTGGAAAAAGAAGTGGTAATTGACGAAAAATGGGGATTGCAGGAAATGCCAAAACCGTATGCAATCGAATTGATTGGTTCTGATTTTGATATCGAAAAAATCAAATCGACTTTGACAGGTTTTAGAATTGTGGGTCAGGAATTGTACCAGTGGAAAAATCATTTGGTGATTTACGGAAAAATGAATCAGCCAGAAAGAACAAAAAGAAAATTGGCGGGAGCTTTTCCTTCTTTAGAAATAAAAATTTATGAAGATTTGGTTTATGATTTCCAAAATTTCGAAAGATGTAAAGATTCTAAACCAGCATCAGATTGGGAAAATGTGGTTTTAACTGCCAATCTTCCTGCGGATGAAAAAGGGCAAAAAGAATACGTAGAATATCATAAAACACAATTTGAGAAATGGCCAGAAGTTGCTAAAGGTTTCTGTAATGCCGATTTTCAGCAATTGCAAGTCTTTAAAAAAGATCGTCAATTGATCTTGGTAATCAGTATTCCGAAAGGTGAAAATCTGGACAAGCTAAATCCGAAAACAACTCAAAACAATCCTCGCGTAGATGATTGGAACGCTTTAATGAAAAAATACCAAAGCGGTATAGAAGGTACAAAGCCAGACGAAACATGGATTTTCTTAAACAAAGTAGAAACTAAATAAGAGAGATAGCCACGAATTCACGAATTATTTTTTTCAAATCTTACTTTTTAATTTTTCGAATAATTCGAATTAATAGGCGCAAAGATTTTAAAAAGAAAATTCGTGAATTCGTGGCGAAAAAAAACTAAGAACCTAAATAACCACACCTCATGTTAAAAATAGCCATTCTGGGACTTGGAGAAGGACGAAGCACAATGTCGGCGGCTTTAGAAAGTTCAAAATTAGAACTTGTAAAAGTGTGCGATAGAAGTGAAGAAATCTGCAAGCAGAGAGCAAAAGAATTCGATTTTCATTCGTATACAACCAATTACGATGATTTATTAAACGATCCGTCGATTGATATTATCGCGATTTATACGCCCGATCATTTGCATGCACAGCACGTAAAACAAGCTTTATTAAGTGGAAAACACGTTGTTTGTACAAAACCGTTTATCGATGATCTTTCGGATGCCAAAGAGCTTTTAGAATTAAGCAAATCGACAGGAAAAAAGGTTTTTATAGGTCAGAGTTCCCGTTTCTTTGAACCAGCCAAAAGACAAAGAGCCGATTACGAAGCAGGATTAATTGGAGATTTAATTACCATTGAAGCACAATATCACGCTGATCACAGATGGTTTTTAAAGAAAGAATGGTCTTTATTACAATCGTTTAAATGGCTGTATGGCGGTTTGAGTCATCCTGTGGATTTTATAAGATGGTATCTTCCAAATATTCAGGAAGTAATGGGTTACGGAATGATCAGTGCTAACGGACAATCGGCTGGATTGAAAAATGAAGATACAATGCATTTTATCTTCAAAGCAACTGATGGCAGAATTGCACGTGTAAGCGGTGTTTATACTTCGCCAACACAGCCTGCACAACGCGACAGTGGCATGAGTACGATTTTAAGAGCAACAGAAGGAGCAAGCCAGGCCGATTATCACGAATTGCGCTATGCGGTTACGGATAAAACAGGCGAAGAAAAAGTAGTTACCTGGGGCGACAGCACCTTAAAATATTATTTCCGTTTTGAAGGACAAAGTCATCATGGCGGCGAATATCAGAATTATTTAGAATATTTTGTGGACAGTATCGAACAGAATTTCGAAGCCTATCCAAACATGGAAGAAGGAATCGGAACTGTGGCTTTATTGCAAGCAATGGACAAATCACTGCAAACTGGAATGCCGGTTAAAATCGCCGATGTTCTTAACGAATATGGGCTATGAACAGTATCTACAATAAATTAACGACCCTTGATTTTGTAATTGTTGCCGTTTATTTGGTTGCATTATTAGTGATTGGGTTTGTGGTAAGTGCCAAACAAAGAAAGAAAAACGAAACACTTTTTTTGGCTGGAAATTCATTAAACTGGTACAGCATCGGGTTTAATATGTGGGGAACCAATGTTGGTCCGTCGTCCTTGTTAGCTTTTGCGAGTATTGGTTATGCAACAGGAATTGTAGCCGGAAATTTTGAATGGTATGCCTTTGTTTTTTTATTGCTTTTAGCGATGGTTTTTGCACCGCGTTATATTGCGAGTAAAGTAAGCACAATGCCAGAATATATGGGAAAACGCTACGGCGACAGTACCCAAAATATTTTAGCTTGGTATGCTTTGGTTAAAATTCTGGTAAGCTGGCTTTCTTTAGGATTATTCAGCGGAGGAGTTTTAGTGCGTCAGATTTTGGGAATCCCGATGTGGCAGAGTGTTACGGTTTTAGTAATTTTCTCTGGAATTTTTACTTTTGCAGGCGGATTAAAAGCTATTGCGAAAGTCAACGTTTTTCAGATGATTTTGCTGATTGTAGTTTCATTGACACTGTCGTATTTAGGATTGCAAAAATTGGGAGGTATTGATGTTCTGATTGCCAAAACACCATCTAATTTTTGGAATTTAGTCCGGCCTTCTGATGATGCTCATTATCCGTGGCCGGCGATTTTATTAGGATATCCTGTAGCTGCAGTTGCTTTTTTCTGTACCGATCAATCGATGGTGCAGAGTGTTTTAGGAGCGAAGAACTTAGAACAAGGACAACTTGGCGTTAACTTTATTGGATGGCTGAAAGTTATGGCGCTTCCGTTATTTATTTTACCTGGAATTTTGTGTTATGCGTTGTATCCTGAATTAGGAAGCAACTCCGATTTGGCTTATATGACGATGGTTACCAATCTTTTCCCAAGCGGAATGAACGGTTTGGTCATCTGTGTAATGATTGCCGTTTTGGTAGGAACAATTGGTTCTTCGCTAAATGCTTTGAGCACCGTTTTTACGAATGATATTTATGTAAAGAAAATCAACCCGACAGCGACGATTAAAGATCAAATTAGAATTGGGCGTTTGAGTATTGCAGCAGGTTGTGTATTTGCGATCTTGATTGCCATTGCGATTGATAATATTAAAGGACAGAATCTATTCAATATTTTTCAGGCGGTTTTAGGTTTCCTAGCACCTTCGTTATCTGTTGTTTTTCTTTTGAGTGTTTTCTGGAAACGCACTACGAAAAAAGCTGTAAATGCAACGCTTTCTTGGGGTTCTACTTTTAGTTTATTTGTTGGGGTTTTATATTTATGGATTTTTCCAGCCGATAAATACCCGGTTTGGCCTCACTTTTTATTGATTTCGTTTTACATTTTTGCTGTGCTTTTAATTGCTGCGGTGGTTATTTCTTTAGTTGATAAAAATCCTGAGGTTAATGTTTCAGATGAAACTGATATTCCTAAAACTAGTAAGAAAGTGAAGTTGTTGTTTGGGTTGCTAGGACTGACAATCTTTGTTTTATATTTAATTTTCAATTTCCATTAATTTTCAAAGAAATTCAAAATTGCTCGCAAAGTCGCTAAGACGCAAAGTTAATTTGTTTTAAGTTTTTATAATGGATGCTTCGCTTCTTAGCGACTTTGCGAGATTTTAAAAACTCTTTTTTGTAAAGAATATAAAACATAGCCCAAGGTTTTAACCTTGGGAAACGTATTATTGCAGATTTGTATTGCATTCCCAAGGTTGAAACCTTTGGCTATATTCTGAAAAGGATTATAAATAAAAAAATAGATAGTTTTCAGTCTAGAAACTATCTGTTTTTTTTATGAATTGCCTCCAGTTTCAACTGGAGGTTTAAAGCAAGAATAGAAAAAGGCTTTAGCCAAATTGTAGATAATTTTGGCTAAAGCCTTTTGAGCGTTGTCTTACTTTAACATCCAGCTAAAGCTGGACGCTATAAAATTTATTTAAGTTATACACTTTGCGCCTTAGCGACTTTGCGAGATTAATTACTTCTCAGCCTTCTTTCTCCCTTCAATATTCGGCAAGAACCCAGTAATAACCCCAATCAAAGGCAGAAACGCACAAATTTTAAAAACATATTCTATGCTCGTTGCATCGGCTATTTTTCCTAACACAGCAGAACCCAATCCACCCATTCCGAAAGCAAATCCGAAGAAAAGACCCGCTACTAAGCCCACTTTTCCAGGCATTAATTCAGTTGCGTAAACTAAGATTGCAGAGAAAGCAGACGAAAGAATCAATCCGATGATTACAGATAAAGTTCCAACCCAGAATAAAGAAACGTAAGGAAGCATCAAAGTAAACGGCGCAACTCCTAAAATAGACACCCAGATTACATATTTTCTGCCGTAACGGTCACCAATTGGTCCGCCGATTAAAGTTCCCGCCGCAACAGCTCCAGAAAACAAGAACAAATAGATTTGTGACTGCTGAATCGAAATATGGAATTTATCAATCAAAAAGAATGTGTAATAACTTGTAATACTGCTCATGTAGAAGTATTTAGAGAAAATTAAAACCAATAAAATAATTAGAGAAAAGATAACCCTGTTTTTAGATAAATGGTGTGTTTCAATTTTTAAGGCTGATTTATTAGCATTTCTTTCCGATAAATGTGCCGTGTACCAAAGTGCAATTTTATATAAAGCAAAAATTCCGACCAAAGCAATAATACAAAACCAAGCCACATAGCTTTGTCCGTGCGGAATGATAATAAAAGCCGCCAATAAAGGTCCGATTGCACTTCCCGCATTTCCTCCTAATTGAAAAATTGACTGCGCCAATCCCTTTTTACCACCCGATGCCAAATGCGCTACTCGCGAAGATTCAGGATGGAAAATTGAAGATCCAATTCCGATTAAACTTACCGACATTAAAAGGAAAATGAAACTTGTAGCAATTGAAACCAAGAAAAGTCCAATCATTGTAAAACACATTCCGATAATTAAGGAATAGGGTTTTGATTTTTTATCGGTATACATTCCCACAAAAGGCTGTAGGATCGAAGCGACAATTTGGTAAGTAAAAGTAATGATTCCGATTTGAGAAAAACTCAGTCCAAAATTGTCTTTAATAAGAGGGTAAATTGACGGAACTACAGCTTGTAAAAGATCATTAATTAAATGCGAAAAGCTGATTATAAATAGTATCGAATACGTTGTTTTTTTAATTACTTCTGGTTGTACTTTAACGGTTTCCATGAGTTATATTTAGGTTAATGGTATTTTGAAAAATAACAGCTGTATTATTTTTTTACAAAATTGAAATAAAAAAGAATGTCAAAATTGCTATATTTGGACAATGAATAATCAAATTCGGACATATAGGGTTGCACAAGGTTATGGATACAAAGTTGATCCATCAATACCTGTTATAGGTTATACAGAAACGGTAAATAACGAAATGTGTTTTTCACATTCGCATCCGCGCGGGCAGTTAATCTATGCGACGCGTGGCGTAATGAATGTCGTTGTAGGCAATAATATCTGGGTGGTAAATCCGCTACAGGGACTCTGGATTCCTGGCGGTATGGAACATCAGGTTACCTTTCAGAAAGATGTGAATTACTACAGTGTTTTTATCGACCCTTCTGCAATGGAAGGATTGCCAGAGAATAGTTTTTCATTTGACATTCCGATGTTTTTGAAGCAGTTGGTTTTCAAAATCATATCTTTTGGAACAAGTGGAAAATTAACGGATTCCCAACGAAGAATCATTTCCGTTTTCTTAGATGAATTGGCTTTAATTATGCCAAGTGCGACTTTTTTACCAACAACAAATGATGAAAGACTGCAAAAAGTAGTCGAACTTTTAATGAGTGATGTTTCTAGTAAACAAACAATTGATTACTATGCTGAACTTTCTTTTATGAGCAGTAGAACTTTATCGCGTTTATTCATAAAAGAATTGGGAATGAATTTCAGCGATTGGCGTACTCGTTTAAAATTATTGGAAGCCATTAAAAGATTAGGCGAAAAGCAATCTATAAAAGAAATCGCTTTAGATTTGGGTTACGAAACCGCAAGCGCCTTTATTTTTATGTTTAAAAAACATTTAGGCAAAACACCTTCTAATTATATTTTGGAAGATGAAAATGAGTCTGATAAAATGATTGCGTAGATATTAAACTTAATATAGAACGCTGATGACACAGATTCGCTATCGCGAAGACGCGGATTGACACGGATTTTTTAAATTCTGTAAAAGAAAAATCCGTTTTTATCTGCGTCTTTACGAAGTAAATCCGTTTCATCAGCGTACATTAAATTCCTAACATCATTTTTTTTAGTACTAAAAAAGTGATAACTCACAATTTTAACCTTAAAAAATTAGCAAATAGTACGGTTTTTTATGAAATAACAGGATAGTGCAGGGTGTAAAATGTGATTGTAACACTTATCTTAGGCCCAAAATAAACTTACTATGCTCAACCGCTTTTCCATTATTAAGATTTTTTTACTTTTTGTTGCTCTTTTTTGTTGCTCATTAGGATCGGCGCAGGAGAAATCAAAAGAAGTGACATGGATTTGGTATCCAGGCGATTTCGAAATTTGGTTAAGCAATAAAATGCAGGTAAGACGCACAGAACGCGAAGCCGTTTTTCCACCGCTTTGGCAATATTACAGTCCGTATGCTTTGGTAACTTTTCAAACCGAAGTAGATATTCCAAAACCAGACGAAGTAAAAATCTTCTCAGAAGGACCTTTTCAATTACTTTTAGATGGCGTTCAGGTTTATGGACAGCCAAAATCAATCACAATTCCTGCCGGAAAACACAAAATTTCTTTTAAAGTTTACAATCAGGAAGTATTGCCGGCTATTTATATTTCTGGTCAATATGTGAAATCTAATGCATCATGGAAAGTAACCAACGAAGATAAACTTTGGATTGATGAAGCAGGAAAAGCACAACAATCTGGTACGCCATGGGTTCCTGTTGGTTCTTGGAACTTTGATTCAGCAGAAAATAAACCTTCTGAATTTAAATTGACAACCAAACCTTTAAGTGCGAAAAAAACAGAAAAAATTTCAGGTGGTGAATTAGTAGATTTTGGAAAAGAAACTTTTGGTTACATCAAAATTCACGGTTTAAAAGGAAAGGGCAAAGTAGCACTTTATTATGGTGAATCTCGAGAAGAATCTTTGGATTCTGCAAAATGCGAAACCTTAGATCATTTATCTTTTGATGGAAAACAATCTGAAACTTACACGCATGATGGTTCAAAAGCATTTCGGTATGTTCAGGTGCAGGCAGATGCAGGCATAAAATACGATTCGATTTCGATGCTTTATGAATATTTGCCATTAAATTATCGTGGTGCATTCAAATCTTCAGACGAATTATTAAATAAAATTTGGGATGTTTCTGCATATACGATGCATTTAACGTCTCGCGAATTTTTTATAGACGGAATCAAACGCGACCGTTGGGTTTGGTCTGGTGATGCCTATCAAAGTTATTTAATGAATTATTATTTATTCTTCGATTCGCCTTCGGTAGAACGAACGATGTCAGCACTTCGCGGAAAAGATCCTGTTACAGCGCATGTCAATATCATTATGGATTATTCATTGTATTGGTTTGTGGGCGTTTACGATTATTACTTACACACGGGAGATACTAAATTCATTAAAACGTATTATCCAAGAATGAAATCACTAATGGATTTTTGTTTGGAAAGAAGAAATAAAAATGGATTCCTGGAACCATTGGAAGGTGACTGGGTTTTCATTGATTGGGCTGACGGACTTCCAAAAACGGGCGAAGTTAGTTTTGAGCAAATGCTTTTGGCAAGAAGTTTAGAAGCAATGGCCGTTAACGCTGAAATTGCTGGAAAAGATGAAGACCAAAAAGAATATCATAAATTATCAGCTGATTTAAAAACCAAATTATTTGATGTGTTTTGGGATAAAAAAGAAAACGTCATGAAACACCAGCGTATCGACGGTAAAATGCAAAATATTGTAACTAGATACGCTAATATGTTCGGTATTTTCTTCAATTATTTTACTGAAGAACAAAAGCAAAGTGTAAAAAATAAAGTGTTATTGAACAAAGATGTTCTTCAAATCACAACACCTTACATGCGCTTTTACGAGTTGGAAGCATTATGCGCAATGGGCGAACAAAAACTTGTGTTAAATGAAATTCGTGATTATTGGGGCGGAATGTTAAATCTCGGCGCCACATCTTTTTGGGAAAAATACGATCCAAAACAAACAGGAAAAGAGCATTTAGAAATGTACGGACGTCCTTACGGGAAAAGCCTTTGCCACGCTTGGGGTGCAAGTCCGATTTACTTATTAGGGAAATATTATTTAGGTGTAAAACCAACCGCTCCAGGATATTCAGAATATGAAATTAAACCAAATTTAGGAGGTTTAAAATGGATGGAGGGAAAAGTACCAACACCAAACGGAGAAGTTGCCGTGTATTGCAGTACCAAAGAAATTAAAGTAAAAGCAGGAGAAGGAGAAGGAAAATTAATTTTTAAAAGTGCAAACAAACCAAAAACAAATTCGGGAACGATTACAGAATTGGAGAAGAATAAATATCAGTTGATTGTAAAACCGAATGTGGAGTATGTAGTGAGTTATAAGGCTCTGTAAGTAATTAGTGATTAGCTCCTAGTAAAATTAGTAGTTAGTCCTTAGTTTGTAACGTCTAGTTTGTCATTTCGAGGAACGAGAAATCACACTCGTAACCACAAAGATTGTCGATTATAGTTGAGGAATTTCTAGTGTGATTTCTCCCTTCGTCGAAATGACAAGATTGGGGAGAATTCGGGAATCAAAAAAAAAATAATAACCAATGTTTTCAAAAAGTATCAAATACAATTTCAAATTAAAAACTGCTTTTCTGGCATTATTTTTAATCTGCTTACAACTTTCAGTAACAGCACAAAACGCATGGAAACCAGCTTCGTTTGAAATCGTAAAATCAAATTACAAGACTTTCAAAACCACTCAATACGCTCACGTTTTTTCAGGAAGCAAACACAATATCGTTCGTTTAGCTTCAGAATTGCAAGGATTGACAGGAATTGAACTTCCTTTAGATAAATATAAAAACGGAAATAATTCTCCATTACAATTAAAATTTAAAGAACCTGTAACGGTTTTAGTAGGGGTTTTTCTAGATAAAAACGCTGAATATCTTCAAGCGGATAATCTTAAAAGTGCCAAATTGGTTTTAGAAAATGGAGTTACAATTACAGGATTACCTCCAGTAAATGTTTATGCACTTTCTTTCTCAAAAGGAATTCAAACCATAAATTCGGGAAAAGGTTTATTTACCGTTTTAGGAGTTGTAAAAGCTTCTGAAAATTTGAAATCAAGAAACGCAGAATTACCAGACGGGAATCTTTGGAACCCAACATTCATCGTAGAAGGATTTTCAGATCAAAAACCACTTTTCGAAGTTATTGGCGGAGAAAATAAACCCGTAATAGATGAAGAAATGTCGGGAACTGAAGGAATTCAAGGAGGTTTTGAAGGCGGACGTGTGGTAAAGGTAGGCGATACGTATCATATGTTTCCAACAGAAAGAGCGGGTGAAAAAGGTGTTGATTACTATTATGATCGTGTAAAAACTAAAATAGGACATTGGACGAGTAAGGATGCGATTCACTGGAAAAGAGAATCTACCATCTATCAAGCAAGCGGGACTTACGCTGTAACCGAAGATGATAATCCAATGAACGATCGTCGCGCTGCGATTTGGTCGTATATGCCGGTTTTTAATGAAAAGACAAACAAATGGTACGGCTATTATTTGGCCTATACCGTTAGTAAAGAAATAGAACCTAATCACTCTTTTGGAAGAATTTGGCGTTGTGAGTCTACTGTGGAGGGAATCAACGGAATTGGTGGTCCGTACAAAGATATTGGAATCATTATGGAACCAGGATTAGATTCTCAGCCTTGGGAAGGACGTCAAGGTGTAGCTTCTTTTTTTCCATACCAAGTAGGCGACAGATATTTCGGATTTTACAGCGGTGCGTATCCGTTTAATTCTTGGGCGGATTATCCAAAGAAATCAGGAAAAGGATGGTTTGTAGCTTTAGCCGAATCAAAAAGTTTAGAGGGCCCTTGGCTGAGAATGAACAAAGGTTTGGAACCCATTAAAACCATTCATCCGTTATTCGTAGAAAATCCAATTGTAAGTCAATTACCAAACGGTTTGTACATCGCGATTTTCGACGGAGGTCCAGACGGTTGGGGACATCATTTACCCAACATGATTGGCTATTCATTATCAGCAGACGGAATTAATTGGTCAGAAGCACATTACATACCAATTGAAACCAAAGCAGAGAAGTGGTGGGATATTATGAGAACGCCGCTTTGTCTAATCCCAGAAGGAAATGATGTTTACACGATAGTTTATAATGCAATAGATCTAAAAAGAAGATTTCATCCAACAGGAATGGTAAAAGTAAAATTGAACAAAGATGTAATGGAGTTGAAGTTAAAAGAATTGAAAAAATAATTGAGCATAGATAGAACGCGGATTTAACTGATTTACTTCGTAAAAACGCTGATTTTCACAGATTTTATTTTAATTAAATAAATTAAAGTTTCCCGCAGATTTTGCAGATAAAGCAGATTAAAAAATCAGCTAAATCTGCAAAATCTGCGAGAGAAATAAAACAAAAAATCCGTGACAATCCGCGTCTTTACGAAGTAAATCCGCGTCATCTGCGTACCAAAATATACACAACCAAAATGAAAATTAAATATCTAATCCTAACCCTTTCAGCACTTGCTATAACAAGTTGTGCAACCAAATACAAGAAAAGAGAGATTAACGAAACGGTGATGCAGGAAATTTACGAAGAAGTAAAAACGCCTTATAAATACGGTTTGGTAATGGTGCCAACAGACAACTCCTATAAAATGGATTGCCCAAGTGTTTTTAGGAAAGACGGCAAATGGTATATGACGTATTTAATTTATGATGGAAGAGGTTATGAAACTTGGTTAGCAGAAAGTGATAATTTATTAGATTGGAAACATTTAGGAAAAGTAATGTCGTTCTCAGAAAATGAAAATCACTGGGATGTCAACCAAAAAGCAGGATATATCTCGTTGCAAGACATGACTTGGGGTGGAAGCTATGAATGGGAAAAATACGATGACAAATACTGGATGAGTT
>NZ_CAMLIX010000052.1 GCF_946479975.1 uncultured Flavobacterium sp. | reverse complement strand
TATCTTTTATCGTTATTCAAAATCAGGGTGCAAAGAAAAGAAAAATAAACCATTGGTGCAAAAAATTATTGCACAATTTTTAAAATTTCTTTCTGTAATATTTCCAAACTCTTAACGGATGCCCTATCTATCACTTTTTCACGTGGTTGTCCGAAGTTAAATTCTTCTACAATTACACCGCTTGGTGTTGCCAAAGCGATAAAAACAGTGCCAATTTCGGCATCAGAATCTCCTTTTGACGGTCCAGCATTCCCCGTCGTTGCTATTCCGTAGTCTGTTTTCAGCAATTCTTTAACACTCAAAGCCATAGCAGATGCAACCTCAGCACTAACTACCGAAAATTGATCGATTAAGGTTTGAGAAATTCCTAAAACATTTACTTTTGCTTCGGTCGCATAAGAAACTACGCTTCCTTTAAAATAACTTGACGACCCTGGAATTGCAGACAAAAGCGAAGCAATTCTTCCTCCTGTGCAACTTTCGGCTGTTGAAACGGTTTTATTTTGTTTTAGAAGTAATTTTCCAATTACGGTTTCGATTGTTTCGTTTTCTTCGTAACCTACAATTATATCGTGAATTATAGCATCTAACGATTTAACATTAGACTCAATTGCTTCTTCTAATTCTTCTTTATTGGTTCCACGGGCGGTTAAACGCAAACGAACTCTTCCTGGATTTGGCAGATACGCCAGTTTTATAAATTCTGGAAGATTATTTTCCCAATGCTCAATACGCTCTGCAACTAAACTTTCGCCTTGACCATAAGTCAAAATGGTTTTATGGATAATATACGGGCGTTTGTATTCGCGAACGATTTTTGGTATTATTTCTTCTTCAACCAAATATTTCATTTCGTACGGAACTCCTGGAAGCGAAATGAAAACGGTATTTTCTTTCTTCATCCACATTCCCGGTGCAGTTCCCATTTTGTTGTGCAAAACGGTACAAGTTGATGGAACGAGTGCCTGATCTTTATTTAATTGAGAAATTGGTCTTTTATAAAAACCTTCAATCAATTCTGTTACGTGCGCCAAAACTTTTTGGTCTACAACTAACTCATCATTAAAGTATTCGCAGAATGTTTTTTTAGTCACATCGTCTTTCGTCGGCCCTAGTCCGCCGGTTACAATTACAACATCTACTCTATTTTGAAATTGCGTAAAAGTATCTAAAATGTGTTTTTGCTGGTCGCTTATTGACAGCATTTCTATAACCTCAACACCGATTTTATCCAGTGATTTAGCGATAAAAGCTGAATTTGTATCAACGATTTGCCCAATTAAGATTTCATCTCCAATTGTAATAATTGCTGCTTTCATATCAGTAAAATATTTGTTTTTCTTACATTATGTAAGACGGTAATTTTTAAGTAGAAAAAATTTAAATTTTGTTTTGGAGGGAAGTGTAACGGCTTTTACAAACTATAAGCTGTTTTCAAAATTTAAAAAATGGTTTTGACTTTTTCCTGTTTTCAATCAAACAGGAAAAGTCAAATTTATTAAAGATCAAAGTCTTTTTTTATTTCTTTAATCGCTTCTTTTACTTGTATTTTAATACTTTTAAAAGTTTCGATAATATCTTTTTTCTTGCCTTCAGCTTTTGTCCAAGCTTCTACTTGAAGAATTTCTTCAAAAGCGACATTTAACCCCATTAAATCTAATGTTGGTTTTATTTTATGAGCGTAGGAATAAGCATATTTGTGATCCTTTTTCTTAATTCCTTCTTTGATTTGTTTTAAATCTTCTGGAACTTCTGTAACAAATAAGGTTAAAATTTGATTTACAAATTCAGGGTCGTTATCTGAAAGCGCATATACTTTCGAAAGGTTGTATTTTAAAGCCATTATTTTACTTGTATTCTGAATAATTTTTTATCTTCTAAAAAGCCTTCTAAAACATCGTTTGGTTTTACAGCCGAAACACCTGCAGGCGTTCCTGTAAAAATGATATCTCCAATTTTTAATGTAAAAAACTGAGATACGTGCGAGATCAATTCATCGATTTTCCAAAGCATCATGTTTGAATTTCCTTTTTGAACTGTTTCTCCATTTGTTCTTAATTCAAAATTAAGATTTTCCATAGAAACAAAATCAGTTTTTGGCAAAAAATCTCCAATAACTGCCGAGCCGTCAAATGCTTTGGCTTTTTCCCAAGGAAGTCCTTTTTCTTTTAATTTACTCTGTAGATCACGCGCCGTAAAATCGATTCCGACACTTATATCATCATAATATTTATGAGCAAATTTAGGCTCAATATATTTTCCAACTTTATTAATCTTTACGATTATTTCGATTTCATGATGAACATCTTGAGAAAACTCCGGAATTACAAACGGATGCTGTTTTAACAAAACCGCAGAATCTGGTTTCATAAAAACAACAGGCTCACTTGGACGCTCGTTTTTTAACTCTTCTATATGATTGGCATAATTCCTGCCGACACAGATAATCTTCATTCTTTTAGTTTTCAGTCACAGTTTTCAGTCACAGTCAAAAAACAATTAAACAGTTTCTATATAAACTGAATACTGCGACTGCGACTGAAAACTTTATTTAGTGTTTAATTTCCTTAACTTAATTGCTGTCAAAACCTTTTTGGTGTACAAAGGAAAATCTGCGTTTTGAATCCAGCTGAAATATCCTGGTTCGGTTTCCAGCACTTTTAGCACTTTTGCTCCTTTGTGTTTTCCGAATGTAAAAATTTCTTCATCATCTTTATCAAAAGCGATCATTCCTGCAAAATCGGCAATTTTTTTACGAGTTGTAAATTCAGACAATGATTTCATGTCATTTTCCAATTCTGGGTAACGATCTAACTGCGCCTTTAAAATTTCGTAAGTTGCCATTGTATCTGCTTCAGCAGAATGGGCGTTTTCAAGACTTTTTCCACAATAAAATTTTAACGCCGCACTTAAAGTACGCTCTTCCATTTTATGAAAAATTGTCTGCACATCTACTGAAACTTTATTTTTCATATCAAAATCGACTCCGGCGCGAAGTAATTCTTCTGCCAAAAGTGGAATATCAAAACGATCTGAATTGAATCCGCCCAAATCACTGTCTTTAATCATATTATGAATATGTGGTGCCAATTCTACAAAAGTAGGTTCATTTGCCACCTTCTCATCTGTGATACCATGAACAGCAGTTGTTTGCGGAGGAATTGGAATTGTTGGATTAACCAACCAGGTTTTACTTTCTTTATTTCCGTTAGGAAAAACTTTAAATATTGAGATTTCTACGATTCGATCTTTACCGATATCAATTCCCGTTGTCTCGAGATCAAAAAAGCAAATTGGTTTGTTAAGTTTTAATTCCATTTCTAATTTTTATAAGTGTACAAATGTAATTTTTAAAGCCGAATATCCTCCTTTTTTCTGACTTTTTTTGTCTAAAAAAGCTTTCAATTTTGCGATTTTAACATTTGCAAAACCAGTCTAAAACAGTTTCAGCATTCGAATCTTAACCTTTTCTTACAAAACAAAAAAAATCCGACAAGTTTTAAACCTATCGGATTTGAATTTATAGTATAATTGATTTTAGAAATCTCTATCTACATCAAAAGCTTCTAAATATTCTGCAACTCTTTTTACAAAACTTCCTCCTAATGCTCCATCTACAACTCTATGATCATAAGAGTGTGACAAGAACATTTTTTGACGAATTCCGATAAAATCTCCTTCTGGAGTTTCGATAACCGCAGGCACTTTACGAATTGCTCCAAGTGCTAGAATTCCAACTTGTGGCTGGTTGATAATTGGCGTTCCAAAAACACTTCCAAACGTACCAACATTTGTTACTGTGTAAGTCCCGCCTTGTGTATCGTCTGGTTTTAATTTTCCAGCTTTTGCACGGTTTCCTAAATCGTTAACCGCTTTTGCCATTCCAACCAAGTTTAACTGATCTGCATTTTTAATAACAGGAACAATTAAATTTCCGTTTGGCAAAGCTGCTGCCATTCCTAAATTGATATTTTTCTTTTTAATGATGTAATCGCCGTCAACAGAAATATTCATTCCAGGGAAATCTTTAAGCGCTTTTGCAACTGCTTCCATCATAATTGGAGTAAAAGTCAACTTCTCGCCTTCTCTTTTTTCGAAAGCCGTTTTTACTTTTTCTCTCCATTTTACAATATTCGTAACATCAACTTCGATGAAAGATTGTACGTGAGCAGAAGTTTGAACTGATGCCGTCATATAACCCGAAATCAGTTTACGCATTCTGTCCATTTCAATGATTTCATCACCGCCGTTTACAGAAACAGGAACTGCCTGCTGGCTTTTTTGAGCAACCGGCTCTGGTGCCTGAACAGCTTTTGGAGTTTCAGCAACCGTTTTTGGAGCTTCTACAACTGCTTGCGGCGCTTGTACAATTCCAGCTTTACGATCATCTATATGTTTTAAAATATCTTCTTTGGTTACTCGTCCGTCTTTTCCTGAACCTGCAATATTCTCCAGTTCATTTAAAGAAATACCTTCTTCTTTTGCGATATTTTTCACTAACGGAGAAAAGAATTTATCTGATCCTGAGAAATCTTCTGACGTTGCCACTGTTTCCTTAACTGCTTCAATAGATTTTTCTATCTCAACCGCCGCTGCAGGAACAGTTTCTTCAACTACATTTGCTGGTGCTGTTGTAGTTTCGCCACCTTCAGTTTCAATAATGGCGATAGTCTGCCCTACTTGTACTAAATCATCTTTACCAAACAATTGCTCAACTAAAATTCCCGATACTTCGCTAGGCACCTCACTGTCAACTTTATCTGTTGCAATTTCGAGTACTGCTTCATCAGCTTCAATTTTGTCTCCAACTTCTTTCAACCAATTGGTAATGGTTGCTTCAGCGACACTTTCTCCCATTTTTGGAAGTTTTAATTCAAATCTTGCCATATTGTTAATCTAAAAGATGTTTTTGATTTTCAGATTGCGAAATTACTGAATATTTTAAATATAAATTACACTTAATATAATTTTTTACTCAATTTTTATAATTTGACCTCTCTCATTTCTAGAGTCGCTTCCAATAATAAAATTGGTATTTTTGGGTAAAATTTTAAAAGTAATACTCTTATCTTTAAGAGTTTCTATGATTTTGATACATTTTTTGAATGAAACATACTGATTATCCAAAATAATCTCAACCTTTTTACCCTTAAAAATCAGGCACGAATTTACCATTTTTTCCTCGGGGATTTCTAAAAAGCTGACTTTATTTTTTAAAGTTAAAGCTAATTTTTCAGAGAAAACTTCATTTAAAGAACAAAAAAGATACAATTCTGGATTGGGTTTTATTGTTGTTTTTCCTTGAAACATTTTTATAAAAGAAAAAAACCAAGTTCCAATTTGAATGAAAAAACTAAAAAACAGCGATTTCTTAAAATGCTTTTTATAAAAGAAACTCATCGCTTCTTGAAAGTGCTTCATGTATTTTTCATCTTTTACAGTACTTTCTCCTTTATAATGTAAAACTGTAGTTTCAGCAAAATAATAATTTGTCTTTTGTTTTTGAAGCGCGCGATACGACAAATCGATATCATCTGCGTACATAAAACAATCTTCATCAAAACCTCCTAAATCCTGATACAATTCTCTTTCTAAAAACATAAAAGCTCCAACGAGAATATCTACTTTTCCTGTTTCGTATTGATTTAAATGCTGCGCGTAATATTGATTAAAAAGCCTGCCTTTGGGAAAGATTTTATACAATCCGAAAATTTTTGTGAAGGCAACCCAAGGAGTCGGAATTCCTCTTTTGCTTTCTGGCAGAAATTCTCCAGTTCCATCAATTAATTTACAGCCAATAATACCGAGATTATTCTGCCTTTCGGCGAAAGCCAGAATCTTTGTAAAGGTATCTTGAGCAACAACGGTATCGGGATTTAAAATACAGATGTACTTTCCTTTCGCTTGACGAAAACCAATATTATTTCCTTTGGGAAAACCGAAATTCTCTTTGTTTTCAATCAATTTTACATCAGGAAATTTTTCTTTCATCATCAAAACACTTTCATCTGATGAATTGTTATCAACCACAATAATTTCGGCATCGATTGCTGCGATTGCTTCCTGAACACTTAAAACGCATTGTTCCAGAAAGTAACGCACATTATAATTCAAAATAATTACCGATAACTGCATGTAAATTGATCTTGTAGATTTTGGCCGAAAGGTAGAAATTTTATAATAACCCCAAACCAAGCGGACGCTTTTAAACGTTGTTTCAAGTTTAAGGTTTCAAGTTTCAGATTTCAGGTTGCGCAACCTGAAACTTGAAACTTGAAACAAAAAAATCTTTAAAGATGCAACTGAATTTTATATCGATTCAGGATTTTCATTACGAAAAGCATAATGGTTGAAAATACCAAAGACCAAATGATTCCGGGAATTCCTACTCTGAAATATCCTGGAATAATATGGAAGTTCAAGGCCTTGCAGAAATAATAAATAATTCCAGGCAGAATATAAATCAATAAAGGATTTTCGGCAGCGGGCATGAAGAATTCGCTCCATTTGGTTTGTTTTTTAATCTCCATTAACCAATACAAAAAGTAAAACAAAACGGTACAAATTCCAGCTGACAGCATTGTCCAAGATGGAGTTGCGTGTATTTTTGAGATTCCGAAAAAAGGTCTCATAAAAAATCCAACCGAAAAAAAGAAAACAATAAAACCTATTACCGTCCAATTGATTTTGTTCTCTATTTTTTTATCAAAAAATAATAATGAAATAATAATTCCTGCCGACGCCAAAGCTGCGTGTGTAAGATGACCCGTAATAAAGCTAAGCCAAGAAGTACTTTGAACAAATGAATTTTCAGTAAGATTGAGCGAATTCATAACGATACAAAAAACTAAAAACCCAATCATTGCCCATAAATTTCCAGAAACCAGCCAGTAATAAATTACCGTAAAAAGATACGCCCAGCCAATTAATCCTAGAATTCCCCACCACTTTGGAGTCATTCCTCTTTCGCCCGTATCTTGGATATAGAAAAAGTAAAGTGCAACAAGAACCAGAATCCCGCCGTATTGCAGTATATTTTTTAGCCAAACTGGAAAATCTTTTGGGTATTTATTCCAAATTGGGATTGGCATTATGTAGGCTAAAAGTGCCCACAAAACGGGTGTAATTATCATTTTAGACGCATCATAACCGTATTCTGCATTTACCATAAAAACACCAATGATTATAAGTGCTAAAGCTCGTTTTAAAGTATGTGTCCAAATTGTTTTTGTACTATTGCCTTTTAGCAATCTGGCATTAAAAGCAAACGGAATTGACATTCCGACAATAAATAAAAATGCAGGAAAAACTAAATCGACAAAAGTCATCGCATCTGCATCTGCCGGCATGTGCCTCATCCATTGCGGTACTTTTTTAATACTTGCCAGTTCGTTAACAAAAATCATTACAAAAATGGTGATCCCTCTTAAGGCATCGATAGAAATAATCCTTTTACTGAATAAATTCTCTTTTATTTTCATAATTTTTTACTTTATTACTAAAAATCAAATATAGTATAATTCTAAAATGTCTTATTAGAAATTCTACACTAATTTTGCACTTTACAATATTGAATTAGAAACTTTTGCCCCATGCTTTCATTCTTCAAATCAAAACCTAAATTAAAAGAACTGCTTAATGGTGATTTTGTAGACATACATTCTCATGTTTTGCCCGGCATTGATGATGGAGCTAAAAATTTGGCTAAATCAATAAAGTTAACTCAATCTCTACATGAGCTAGGAATTGCTCAAATTATTACAACGCCTCACATTAGTCATTATGTTTGGAATAATTCTCCCGAAATTATAACCGAAAAATTGGAGGAAACCAAGAATGCATTGGCAGAAAACAATATTGATATTCCTATAAAGGCCTCTGCAGAATATTTTATTGATATTTGGTTTGAAAATCATTTTAAAGAAGAAAAACTACTGACTTTAAAAGACAATTATATTCTTGTAGAAATATCCTATTTAAGCGCTCCTATGAATTTGCTTAAAACTATATTTGACATACAAGTAGCAGGTTATATTCCGGTTTTAGCACATCCAGAACGTTATGTTTATTATCATGATCATTTTAGTGAATATGAAAAACTTAAAAATGCGGGTTGTTTTTTTCAATTGAATCTGCTTTCTACGGTAGAATATTATGGTTCCAAAATCACCAAAACAGCCGACGAACTTCTTAAAAAAGGAATGTATGATTTTTGCGGTACCGATGTGCATCACAGCAAACATATTGCTTCGTTTGACGAAAAAATAAAGATTGGTAATCTAGACAATTTGAAAGAAGTTATTGCCAACAACCAGTTTTTTAAATTCTAAAAACTAGTACGCGTTTTCTTCTCCTTTAAATACGTTGATTACCGTTTTTACAATTATTCTAATATCCAGTAAAAAACTCCAGTTTTCGATATACCAAATATCGTATTCAACTCTATTTTCCATATCGCTGAGCACTTTGGTTTCACCTCTAAAACCGTTAACCTGCGCCCAGCCTGTAATTCCTGGTTTGGCATATTGGCGTACCAAATAATTATTGATCAAGTCACTGTATTCTTTGGCAAGGTTGACCATATGCGGCCTTGGTCCAACGACCGACATATCTCCCCAAAAAACATTAAAAAACTGAGGCAATTCGTCGATACTGGTTTTACGAATAAAAGCGCCAAATTTAGTGATACGGCTGTCTCCTTTTTCGGCTTGTTTATTATGTGCTAATCCGTTTACGTACATGCTTCTAAATTTCAGACACATGAAAGTTTCATTGTCTCTTCCAGATCTTTCCTGCTTAAAAAAAACTGGCCCAGGAGATTCTAATTTTATAATAATCATGATAATTGGAAACAGCCACGGAAATACAAATAAAATAACGAAAGTAGAAAACAGAATATCAAAAGCTTTCTTGATTACTCTATTTAAGGCGTATTCAAGCGGTTCTGTACGAAACATGAGCACAGGAATATTTTCATAAAAAGAAACTTCGACTTTGCTGGCTTTTGTGTACTGCTCAAAATCTGGAATAAATTTAATACGAACCATATTCTGTTCGCAAATCCGAATCAATTCGTTTATAATTTCGATGTTTTCGATATGCAATGCGACATACATTTCATCAATATGTTTGTCGATTACAAAACTTTCAATCTGTTCAAAGTTCCCTATTATTAATGCTGGATCAACAGCTTGCACATTTTCTCTTTTATCAAAAAAGCCTAAAAAACGATAACCATAAGTAAGATCTTTAGCCAGTACTTTTCTAATTCGTTCTCCTGCGTCATTGGCTCCAACGATTATAAAAGTTTTAAAATTATATCCGTGCATTCTGATATATTTTAAAAGTTTCATCGACACAACTCTCGAAATCATTAAAACACCAAAAAAGATCAGGTAGAAATAACACATTCTAAGTCTTGAAATATCTTCGTATTTTAGATAAACGACAAATATGGAAACTACTGCGGCGTGAATAACTATTTTCTTGATAGTTCGCCACAAAATATTTTCGATAGGTTCTACACGAATACTTCTGTTTGAATCGTTTTGAAGTAATAAGGCGATCCAAATTAAAATGGCTAAAAGAGAAATAGTTCGCTCCTCTTTAGAAAGGAGTTTGTCTAAATTTCCGAATCTTGCAAAAGTAGAAAGTATTGTTGCCAAGTTGAGCAAAACAATATCTACTACAACAAACAAAAGTTTGAAGTAACGCGAAATTCGGTAATGCGATAACTCTTGTAAAATTTTCATATTGGGGCAATCCTATTCTTAAAGAATAAAACTTAGTGACTGCAAAGTAACATTTAAATTGTATCTTTTTATAGTTATTTTGCGGTAATATTTAAAACTTTACATTTAACTTGTGCAAAAATAATATTGCAGTTATGATAAAAAAAATTTTCTTCTTTCTTGCAATTACAACGGCTGGTTATTCTCAAATTTCAGGATGTACAGATCCTCTCGCCCAAAATTACAACTCGAAAGCCCAAATAAACGACGGAAGCTGCAGTTATAAAACTTTAAAATTAAAACCAGAATATTCTAAACGATTAAGCGATTCGATACAGGAAACTTCGGGATTAATTGCTTTTGAGAATTTGCTTTGGACGCACAATGACGATCATGATAAAACAATTTATGGTTTAGATTCTATAGGAAAAATCAAAAGAAAAATTATTCTTAACGATGTTGAAAATCACGATTGGGAAGAAATTGCTCAAGATGATTTACACCTATATATTGGTGATTTTGGAAATAATTATTCTGGAAACCGAAAAGATCTAAAAATTCTTAAAATAGAAAAGAAATCATTTTTGGATGAAAAACCAAAAATTGAAACGATTTCATTTTCTTATTCCGACCAAACTGATTTTTCTCCTTCCAAACCAAATAAAACCGATTTTGACTGTGAAGCTTTTATTGTTTCTAAAGACAGCATTTATCTTTTTACCAAACAATGGAATTCATCTAAAACCAATATCTATACACTTCCAAATCAAGCAGGAACGCAGGTTGCAAAATTAAAATCGACTTTAGATACACAAGGTTTAGTGACCGGCGCGACTTATCTCGAAAACAAAAAATTTATTGTTTTATGCGGTTATACAAAACTTGGAAAACCATTTTTGTATCTGCTTTATGATTTCAAAAATCAGGATTTTGTATCTGGAAATAAAAGAAGAATCGGTTTAAGACTTCCGTTTCATCAAATTGAAGGAATTGCAACAAAAGATGGTCTTCATTATTTTTTGACAAATGAATCTTTGGTTCGAAAACCAGTTTTAAATGTGCCTCAGCAAATTCATTATTTTGATTTGAGTGCTTTGCTCAATTTTTATCTTCAAAAGTAATTTATAATAGACATTTTCACCAAAATCTGTTACTTTTTTTAAGTCAAAATCTAAAAAAACTAAATTAAAAAGACAGAATCACAATATTGAAATCCAATATAAATATCTAACTAACAAGTTGTTATTAATTTTAAAAATCTAAACATTATTTTTATTTGAAATTAATCTAAATAAGCATAACTTTGGAGCCTAAAAATAAATAACCACCATGAAGTTCATTTACTTATTGTTGCTTTGTGCCTTCTTTAGTACCGCTCAAGCGCAAAACGCCAAAATTACCGGAAAACTTGTTTCCGAATCAAATGAAGCTGTTTCTTATGCTTCAATTGCAATTAAAAGCCTTAAAAAAAATGCTGTTTCCGATGATAAAGGAAATTTTGAAATTTCAAACTTAGCAGCTGGAACCTACACAATTTCTTTCTCTGCAATGGGTTTTTCTACCCAACAAAAAACAGTTGAATTGCAGGAAAACGAAAACCTAGAAGTTTCTATTACTTTACAGGAAAACGTCAACACATTACAGACCGTAGAAATTACTGGTAGAAAAGAAAAATCATACCGAAATACAAAATCTTTTATTGGTGCAAAAACAGAAATTGCTTTAAAAGATCTTCCTCAGGCGGTTTCATACGCTACCAAAGAACTTATTGCAGACCAAGGCGCGATTCGTGTAGGTGAAGTGGTAAAAAACTTCAGCGGTGTGAGTCAGTTTACTTTTTATGATGATATTTCTATTAGAGGTTTTAGAATTAACGGAGGAAGTAACACACAGTTACTTAACGGTATGCGTACCTCAACAGGATTTTGGAAACAACCTCTTGCAAATTATTTAGAACGTGTTGAAGTTTTAAAAGGACCATCATCGGCTTTATTTGGAAATGCTTCTCCAGGAGGAGTTTTAAACCGTGTTACTAAAAAACCGCTTGATCAGGCTGCCAATAGTGTAAGTTTTTCTACAGGAAGTTTTAATACGCTTAGAGCATTGGCCGATTTTACTGGTCCTTTGACAGAGGACAAATCGCTTTTATACCGTTTGAATTTAGGTTATGAAAATGCCAATTCGTTCAGAGATTTACAATACGATAAAAATATTGTGATTGCTCCTTCTCTTTCTTTTCTTCCAAATGATAAAACAAGTGTAAATTTTGATTTGATTTACAGCAGTTCAAACGGAAACTTGGACCGAGGACAATCTACTTATGAAAACAGTCTGTATTCTACAAAAATTTCCAATTCGTTAAACTCTACAAATGATTATTTAAAAGAGGAAACTTATATTGTTACAACTTCATTGAATCATCAATTTTCTGATCGTTTATCCTTTTCTGGATCTTACATTCGAACAGGATATAATGAAGATCTTTTAGAACATCGCGGTGCCAACAAATATGCATCTGCAGGAGATGGAACTACCATTCCGACTGCAATCGAAATGCAGGTTTTTCAACGTAAACGCAAGCGCTATATCGATAATCTTTCTACTTTCTTTAAATATGACGCTAAAACAGGCGCTTTAGATCATAATTTAATTGTAGGTTTTGATTACGCTCAGGAACAAGTCCCTACAGGTGGTTCGCAATTGACCGCAAGTGGTTACAGAAACGCAGCAAACAATGGTTTTATAGCTACTTATAATCCTGCAAACAAAGCCAATTATTTATTGGACAGCAAAGGAAATCCAGTTCCAAACGTTGCTCATTTTGATTTGAGCAATCCTCTTGCATCACAGCAGTTAAAGGATATGAGTAAATATTTTTATGTGGCGCGTCAGGTTGATCCTACCTATTATTCATTGTATGGAATTTACCTTCAGGATCATATTAAATTTGGTGCTTTTCAAGCTTTAATTGGTATTCGCTACGATGAATATTCAGATAAAGTAAACTTTAAAAAAGCAACAGAAACTAAAGTAAAACAGCATTCGTTTTTACCTCGTTTTGGTCTTACTTATACGCTTAATCCTAATATTAATTTCTACGGAACTTATGTAAAAGGATATAATCCGCAAACGGCTTCTACTTTAGCAAATCCAAATGCAGGAGGTCCATTTAATCCGTTAGAAAGTAATATGGTGGAGTTTGGAGGAAAATCATCATGGTTTAAAGAAAAACTTTTTGTGACAGTTGCTGTTTTCAAAATTAAGCAGAAAAACACTTTATATCCTGCCAATGACACAACAAATCCTGATTTAATGAGATCAATTGGTGAGGAGGAATCAAAAGGTATCGAAATTGATTTGAACGGAAATATTACACGCAACTGGAGTATTTCTGCAGCTTATTCTTATAATGAAGCTTTTATTACCGAAAGTCCGATTGAAGTTGAAGTTGGAAGACAAAAAGCAAATACGCCGAGACAGCAAGGAAATATCTGGACTCGTTATAATTTTACAGATGGTGCTTTAAAAGATTTCGGAATCGCAATGGGATCAAATTTTGCGACAACGCGTACGATGAGCCAGACGACAACAGAAACTCTTCCAGGATATACATTATTTAATGCTGCTTTTTATTACAACATTAATAAATTTAAAATTCAGCTGAATGCTAATAATATTTTAAACAAAACCTATTGGGTTGGAGGATACGATTACATTCGTTTGTTCCCTGGAGCTCCTTCAAACTGGCTGTTAACATTAGGATATTCGTTTTAAAAAGCATTATTTATATTTGAAAAAAATGCCTAATAAATAAAAATGAACAAAACATTTAAAAAAAATATTGGTTTACTGCACCTTTGGCTCGGACTTGCATCCGGGCTAATTGTGTTTGTAGTGGCTCTTACAGGAAGTATACTGGTATTTGAAGAAGAACTTGACGAATTTTTTAATCCTGAATTTTATAAAGTAGCGGCAGTTAAAAACGAAAAACTTCCAGTTGATGTTATAATTTCGAATATTGAGAAAGAATATCATATTTTAGAAATTAAGCGCATTCATTCTTTTCAAGATCCAGAACGAACGCTTATCATGACTGGAAAAGATGCAGACAAAAAAAACCAGATTTTTGCTGTTGATCCTTACACCGGAAAAGTACAAATCGCTATGCCCGAAAAAGGTCGTTTTTTTTCTATTGTACTCGATTTGCACCGTCATTTAATTATGGGTGAATTTGGAAAAGCCATTACAGGAATCAGCTGTCTTATTTTTGTTTTCATGCTATTGTCAGGATTGGTTTTGTGGTGGCCAAAAAAACGGAAAAACTTGAAGCAGCGATTAACCGTAAAATGGGGCGCATCTTTTAAAAGAGTCAATTGGGATTTCCATTCTACTTTTGGGTTTTACACCTTTTTGGTTTTACTAATCATTTCTTTAACAGGTTTGACTTGGTCGTACAAATGGTTTGAAAGCGGTATTTATTTATTAGCAGACGGAACTACAAAAAAGCCGTCGGCCAAAGTAGATAATCCAACTACCATTGATCCTAAAATAGAGAAAACTTTTTTTTATCAAAACATACTTTCGAAAACAGACAGCATTTATAAATTTAAAGGAGACACTCAAATCAGAATGCCGTCTGATACAACCAGCAGTATTATGGTTATTAAATTGAATACTGAAAAATCGATCCCGAATATCTCAAGTATGGTTTATTTTGATGAATATACTGGTGCAATTGTAAAAACAAAACCTTATGAATCTTTTAGTAATGGAGATAAAATAAGACGTTTGATTTACCCAATCCATACAGGAAGTATTTATGGATATCCAACAAAAATACTGGCATTTTTAGTTTGTCTATTTGCCTTTACACTTCCCATCACCGGATTATTGATCTGGACAGGAAGAAAGAAAAAAAAAAGCTTAAACTGAATTGCAATTCTTAAAGTTTTTAGCTTTAAAAGTCCAGCCTTATTTTCAAAATAAAAAATCGAATATAAAAAGATAGCCCATCGCTATCTTTTTTTGTTACGTTCAAAAGGGTATCTTTGCCGCTAAAATAAAAGAAACACAGTCTTTTAGTGAAAGACTTAATTAGAGACCTACAAATTTAAAACCACGTAAGTCTTTAATTTTAAACAAATTAAAAAATGAATTACCTTTCTGTAGAAAATATATCTAAGTCATTTGGCGAAAGAGTCCTTTTTGACAACATTTCTTTTGGAATCAACAAAGACCAAAAAATCGCTTTTATTGCAAAAAATGGTTCTGGAAAAACGACCATTATGAGCATTATCAATGGCTTAGACGAACCAGATACTGGGCAAGTTGTTTTAAGAAAAGGTATTAGAATGGCTTTTCTTTCGCAGGATAATAATCTGCAGGACGAACTTACGATCGAAGAAAGTATTTTTGCTTCTGATAATGAAACATTAAAAATTATCGAAGCTTACGAAAAAGCGCTTGAAAACCCAAATGACGAAGAAGCGTATCAAAAAGCTTTTGACGGAATGGATCAGCACAATGCTTGGGATTTTGAAACACAATACAAACAAATTCTATTCAAATTAAAACTGGAAGATTTTAAACTTAAAGTAAAAAATCTTTCTGGAGGACAAAAAAAGCGTCTTTCTCTAGCAATAATCCTAATCAATCGCCCAGATTTATTGATCTTGGATGAGCCTACCAACCACTTAGATCTTGAAATGATCGAATGGCTTGAAAGTTATTTTGCTAAAGAAAACATTACGTTGTTTATGGTAACGCACGACCGTTTCTTTTTAGAGCGTGTTTGTAACGAAATTATCGAATTAGACAACGGAAAATTATACCAATACAAAGGAAATTATTCTTATTATTTAGAGAAAAAAGAAGAAAGAATTACTTCTGAAAACGCAAGCGTTGACAAAGCAAAAAACTTATTTGTAAAAGAATTAGAATGGATGCGCCGTCAGCCAAAAGCGAGAACGACAAAATCTAAATCGCGTCAGGATGATTTCTATGTAATTAAAGAAAAAGCGCAAAGCCGAAGGAAAGAAAACAAAGTTGAGCTTGAAATTAATATGGAAAGAATGGGAAGCAAAATCATTGAGCTTCATAAACTTTCTAAAAAATTTAAAGACAAAGTTATCTTGGATAATTTCAGTTTTGATTTCCAGCGTGGCGAAAGAATCGGAATTATTGGTAAAAACGGAACTGGAAAATCAACTTTCTTAAATCTTCTTACAGGTACAATTCCGCCAGATAACGGACGTGTTGTAAAAGGAGATACGATTAAAATTGGCTATTACACGCAATCTGGAATTAATCCAAAACCCGCTCAGCGTGTTATTGATATTATTAAGGAATACGGAGAATATATTCCGTTAGCAAAAGGAAAAATTATTTCGGCTTCGCAATTACTGGAGCGTTTTCTTTTTGATGCTAAAAAACAATACGATTATGTTGAGAAATTAAGCGGTGGAGAATTAAAACGTTTGTATTTATGTACGGTTTTAATTCAAAATCCGAACTTTTTAATTCTCGATGAGCCAACAAACGATTTAGATATTGTGACGTTGAACGTTTTAGAAAGTTTTCTTTTAGATTATCCTGGTTGTTTATTGGTAGTTTCTCACGACCGTTATTTCATGGATAAAATTGTCGATCATTTATTTGTTTTCAGAGGACAAGGAGAAATCGAAAATTTCCCAGGAAACTATTCTGATTTCCGTGCTTATGAAGACAGTGCCGATGTTGCTCAAAAAGAAGAAAACAAAGCCGAAAAGAAAGATTGGAAACAAAACAATCCAACTGGAAATCTGACTTTTAACGAACAGAAAGAATATCAAAAAATCGAAAGAGAAATTAAAGATTTAGAAATCGAAAAAACTAAAATCGAACAATTATTCTCTGACGGAAAAGTGGCAGACGCTGACATTGAGAAGAAAGCAAACGAACTTCAAAACATCATAAAAAAAATAGATTCTAAAGAAGAGCGTTGGTTTGAGCTTTCTGCAAAAATCGAAGGATAATTTTTTTTAGTTTTCAGTCACAGTCACAGTTTTCAGTTTTTAAATGAGAGAAAATTCTTTAATTTTTATTAGTTTTGAAAAAAAAGTTAATATGGATTTTAAAGAATTACTAGCCTACAAAAAATCATTTGAGCTTGCGATGGAAATTTTTGAATTGTCAAAAACTTTCCCAAAAGAAGAAAAATATTCGCTAACTGACCAAATACGACGATCATCGAGAAGTGTTGCTGCCAATATTGCAGAATCGTATCGAAAAAGACGATATATAAATCATTTTATAAGCAAATTAACCGATAGCGACGCTGAAAATTCAGAAACGAACACATGGCTCGAATTTTCTTTCGAATGTAAATATATCAACAAAGAAACTTTTGACACTTTAAATATAAAAAGTCTTGAAATTGGACGACTAATAAATTATATGATCAACAATCCAAATAAATTCGGATGCAACTAATTTACTGAAAACTGAAAACCGAGAATGAGACTGAAAACTGAGACCGAGACTGAAAACTAATTCCCTATATTTACCACTTTATAAAAATAAATACCACATGAAAAAATTACTAATTGCATTATTTACATTAACACTTTTCGTTTCTTGTAATAGTTCTGACAAAGAAACATCAGCTCCGCCAAAGGATTACACCGAACAAAACGAGCAAGAAATAAAAGAGTACATCGCTAAGAACAATTTAACTGCAACGCGAACAGAAACTGGTTTATATTACATCATCAAAGAACCAGGAACTGGGAAACAGCCTACTGCAACATCGTCTGTTACGGTTGCTTACACGGGTTCTTTTACCAGCGGAAAAACATTTGATCAAAGCAGCAACACTGGAATTACTTTTCCTTTAAACGGAGTAATTAAAGGATGGACAGAAGGAATTCCGTTATTTAAAGAAGGCGGAAGCGGCGTTTTATTAATTCCTGCTCATTTAGGCTACGGAAGCTCTAACGTACAAACTATTCCAGGAGGTTCTGTATTAATTTTTGATGTAAAATTGATCAAAGTAAATTAATTATTCAGCCAAAATTTCTAAATGCTTTTTCAAATAAAATCTTATCTAAAGTTCCTTTGGAATTCTAAAAACGAACATGCGGTGCATTCACCTTTTGTCTTTAATTTATTGACAAAATGTTTTTATGATAAGAAAAGAAAACCTGAATATCGCATTCTCGAAAATTACAGAAAATCGCTTTTAAAGAATAAAAATTTCATAGAAGTAACCGATTTTGGCGCGGGTTCTAAGGTTTTTAATTCAAACCGAAGACAAATTTCTAAAATTGCAAGAACAGCAGGAATTTCGTCAAAACGTGCCGCATTATTGTTTCGTGTAACCCATTATTTTCAGCCTGAAACCATTTTAGAAATTGGAACATCTTTAGGCTTGGCAACAGCTGCCTTAGCTTTGGGTAATTCAAAAGCGAAAGTAATTACACTTGAAGGTTGTCCGAATACAGCCAATGTTGCAAAAAATCAATTAAATGAATTTGATTGTAATAATGTAAATCCGATTGTAACAGAATTTGAAAACTATCTTCAAGACCTTAATCTGAGACTGAAAACAGAGACTGAAAACTTTGATCTAATATATTTCGACGGCAATCATTCTAAAAAAGCAACTTTAGCTTATTTTGAACTTTTACTGCCAACAATCGATAATGATTCGGTTTGGATTTTTGATGACATTCATTGGTCAGAGGAAATGGAAGAAGCTTGGGAAATCATAAAAAAACATCCAAAAGTAAAAGTTACAATTGATACATTTCAATGGGGATTTGTTTTCTTCAGGCGCGAACAAGAAAAAGAGCATTTTATAATACGAGCATAAAAAAAAGACAATCATCGCTGATTGTCTTTTTTGTATCTAATTCAAAATTTTAAAACTTATTTTTTAGCTTCTTTGTTTTCTTCAGCTTTTGCTCCCATTCTGTTTACAGTATACATAGGTGCAAATTTAATTTTTAAACCAGCAATTTTTCTATTGTCTTCAGAAGTTAAACCTTCTTTTTCAACAGTATTTTTTCTGCTGTCTAATGCTTCATATAATACTTTAATTTCGTCCCAGTCTTCACGAGAATAGCTGTCTTTATTATTCTCAACTGTATGAACAAATTGTTGGTAAACACTGTGAATGTTTTTAGCATTTACCCAAGCAAAACTCATATCGTCTCCAATTTTTCCTTCACCAAATAAGGCATTTCTTAATTGTTGTTTAGGACTTGGAGCCGGAGGGGCAAGAAGGGTGGTCATTTCATTTTTGAAACTTTCGTATTTTGCTTTACTCGTATTTATTTTTTCTGTTTGAGAAGCATTATCTTTAATATCTGCTAATGCAGCATCAGCTTCTGCAGATCTTCTATCGTATTCTGCTTCAACAGCCTGCCAATTTTCTTTCAAATCATCGGCTTTTACATTTTTAACCGAATCGACGTAGGTTACGTATGAATCAATTGTGCGCTGTGCTTTTTCTTGTTTTTCATCTTTACATGATGTGAAGCTTAATGCTAATAATGCAATTCCTGTAGCTATTTTAATGTTTTTCATAATACTGATTTTAATTTAGTTAATTAATACTATACAAATTTAGAGAACCAAAAATGGATAAAATTACATTATTACCATCTTTTTAAGATTAGAAACATATTAAATCTATAAAAACCATAAAATATAGACAATTATTCAATACTCAATTAAATAAGAAAGCGCTGTTCCTACTATACAAGCGGACCTGTTTCTAATAAAAACAGAACTTGAGATGTGTTGTAACAAAATTCATTTCTCAACTACTAATGATTTTATTGAAAAGTGTTTTGTACTTTTAAATCCAAAATTGTAAACTAAAATGGCTGAACCATTAATTAAAATAACTGACATCAAACGTGATTTTGTTTTAGGAAACGAAATTGTATATGTTTTAAAAGGAATAAATCTAGAAATAAAAAAAGGAGAATATGTCGCTCTAATGGGACCTTCGGGATCTGGAAAGTCAACCTTAATGAATTTATTGGGCTGTTTAGACACTCCAACTTCTGGACATTATGTTTTAAACGGAAAAGATGTCAGCAAAATGAAAGATGATGAATTGGCCGAAATTAGAAACAAAGAAATTGGTTTTGTTTTTCAAACCTTCAATCTTTTACCAAGAACAACAGCTTTAGATAATGTTGCACTTCCAATGATTTATGCAGGTTACGGAAAGTCAGACAGAATTGCTCGTGCAACCGAAGTTTTGAAACAAGTAAACCTTGCCGACAGAATGGATCACCAGCCCAATCAGCTTTCTGGAGGACAACGCCAGCGTGTTGCAGTTGCCCGCGCTTTGGTCAATAAACCTTCTATTATCTTAGCCGATGAGCCAACCGGAAACTTAGACAGTAAAACTTCTGTAGAAATCATGAAGCTTTTTGGCGATATTCATGCACAAGGAAATACCGTAATTCTAGTAACTCACGAAGAAGACATTGCAGCTTACGCACATCGTGTAATTCGTTTAAGAGACGGTTTGATAGAAAGCGACACGAGTAAATAATTTTAGATTTCTGATTTTAGATTTTAGATTATTTTCTAAATCTAAAATTTTAGCCAACAACATTTCAATCTAAAATTCTTAATCTACAATCTAAAATCACAATGAAAGTATATACCAAAACAGGCGATAAAGGCACAACAGCTCTTTTTGGAGGAACCCGCGTACCAAAAGATCATATTAGAATTGACAGTTACGGAACTGTTGACGAATTAAACTCATATATAGGACTAATCCGTGATCAGGAAATGGATTTGCATTATAAAACCATTTTAATCGAAATTCAGGATCGTCTTTTTACTGTTGGTGCCATTTTGGCAACACCACAAGAAAAAGAAGTGTTGAAAAATGGAAAACTCCGATTAGAAAATCTCGGAATAATAGATTCAGATATCGAATTATTAGAAAACGAAATAGATAAAATGGAAGAAAGTCTTCCACAAATGACACATTTCGTTTTACCAGGCGGTCACCCTACCGTGTCACATTGTCATATTGCACGTTGCATCTGCCGTCGAGCAGAGCGTTTAGCGGTACATTTAAGCCACAATGAACACGTTCCTGAAATCGCAATCATGTACTTAAACCGACTTTCTGACTACCTTTTTGTCTTGGCACGGAAGTTGTCGTTTGACTTAAAAGCGGAAGAAGTGAAATGGATTCCGCGTAAGTAAGCAGTTACAGTTTTTCAGTTTTCGAACTGCAAATCAAAACTAAAACCGAATACTAAAAAATATAGCAATTAAGTAACAATTTTCGGTTTTAAGACTGAAAACTGACACTGAAAACTGAGTACTAACAATGACGTTCTTAAATTTTACTAAAATAAATCAAAATTTACTTGTCTTTTTCAGTAAAAAATTTATTTTTGCACAAACTAAACAGATAACAGATGTATTGGACATTAGAATTAGCATCTTATTTAAGTGATGCGCCATGGCCTGCTAACAAAGATGAACTTATAGACTACGCCATTAGAGCTGGTGCTCCATTAGAAGTTGTAGAAAACCTTCAATCAATCGAAGATGAAGGCGAGATATATGAATCAATGGAAGAAATTTGGCCTGATTATCCAACAGACGAAGATTATCTTTGGAATGAGGATGAATATTAAAAAATAAACCAAAGAAAAAAGTCTCATCACCGAGGCTTTTTTTTTGGTTCAAAATACATATTATATAATAAAAGAAATACAATAAATCATGAGTTTCATAAACAGTATTATTAAAGTCTTTGTAGGTGATAAGTCACAAAAAGATGTCAAAGCTTTACAACCTTACTTAAATAAAATTAAAACATTCGAAGCTCCTCTAATGAGTCTATCCAACGACGAATTAAGAGGAAGAACAGTTTATTTTAAAGATAGAATTAAAGAAGCTAGAGCTGACAAAGATGCTAAAATTGCTTCGCTTAAAGCGGAAGTAGAAAACATTGAAGACATCGACAAAAGAGAAGATCTTTATGATGCTATTGATGCTCTTGAAAAAGAAGCTTACGAAATCTCTGAAAAAACTTTATTGGAAATTCTTCCAGAAGCATTTTCTGTTGTTAAGGAAACGGCTCGTCGTTTTAAAGACAACTCTCATATCGAAGTTACTGCAACTCCAAAAGACCGTGAATTCTCAGCTACAAAACCTTACATTACTATTGATGGAGAAAAAGCAGTTTGGGCAAACAAATGGAACGCTGCAGGAAAAGACATCACTTGGGATATGATTCACTATGATGTTCAGTTAATTGGTGGTATGGTTTTGCACGAAGGTAAAGTTGCCGAAATGCAGACAGGAGAAGGTAAAACTTTGGTTGCTACACTTCCTCTTTACTTAAATGCTTTGACAGGAAATGGAGTTCACTTAGTAACTGTGAATGACTACTTGGCAAAACGTGATAGTACATGGAAAGCCCCTTTATTCGAATTCCACGGTTTAACTGTTGACTGTATCGATAATCACCAGCCAAGTACAGAACAAAGAAAGAAAGCTTACGATGCAGATATCACTTACGGAACCAACAATGAGTTTGGTTTTGATTATTTAAGAGACAACATGGCGCACTCGCCAAGCGATTTAGTTCAAAGAAAACACAATTATGCTATTGTCGACGAGGTCGATTCTGTATTAATTGATGATGCAAGAACACCACTTATTATTTCAGGACCAGTTCCTCAGGGAGATCGTCATGAATTCAACGAATTGAAACCAAAAATCGAAAACTTAGTTGCTCAACAACGTCAGTTAGCGAATGGTTTTTTAGCTGAAGCTAAAAAATTAATCAAAGAAGGAAATACTAAAGAAGGTGGATTCTTATTATTAAGAGCTTACAGAAGTTTACCTAAAAATAAAGCATTAATTAAATTTTTAAGTGAAGAAGGAATTAAACAATTACTTCAAAAAACTGAAAATCAATATATGCAGGACAACAATCGTGAAATGCACAAAGTGGATGAAGCTTTGTATTTCGTGATTGAAGAAAAAAACAATCA
>NZ_CAMLIX010000051.1 GCF_946479975.1 uncultured Flavobacterium sp. | reverse complement strand
AGTTTAGAAGGTTATTACAAAAAATCGAACAATATTTTAGATTACAAAGTGGGTGCAAATTTACTTTTAAATGAAAATTTAGAAACTGAATTATTACAAGGTGAAGGAAAATCGTATGGTGTTGAGCTTTTGATTAAGAAGACAGAAGGAAGATTAAACGGATGGATTGGATATACCTATTCGAGAGCTTTCATAAAATTAGACAGTCAGTTTAGTGAAGAAAAAGTAAACAACGGTAAATTTTTTCCAACAAATTTTGATAAACCGCACGACTTCAGCACCGTCTTAAATTATAAATTTACACATCGTTATAGTTTTTCTGCCAATTTTATTTACCAGACAGGTCGCCCAATAACGTATCCGATTGGACAATATAATTATGGAAATGCAGAATATACACTTTACAGCGATCGAAATAAATTTAGAATTCCAGATTATTACAGATTAGATATTGGTTTGAACATTGAAGGAAATCATAAAATAAAAAAGTTAGCGCATAGTTTCTGGAATATTTCTATTTATAATGTCTTAGGAAGAAACAATCCATATTCTGTGTTTTTTGTGACTAAGGAAGGAAAAGTTCAAGCCTATAAAACTTCTATTTTTAGTATGCCTGTTCCAACGATTACTTATAATTTTAAATTTTAGAAATGGAAAAAACTTCTATACATAGAATTTTTATTGTCGTGCTTACAGCAGTTATTTCTAGTTGTACGACTCCTTATAACTATACTACAAATTCTTTTGAAAATGCTATTGTAATCGAGGCTACAATTACCAACCAATTAAAAAAACAAGAAGTTAAATTATCTCGAACTTATAAATTTGAAGATGAAGGTCCTGTATTTGAAACTGGCGCAACTGTATCTGTAGCCGATGATTTGGGAACTGTTTATGGTTTTAATGAGCAAAATGGACTGTATGTTTCTGCAGCGCCTTTCAAGGCAGTGCCAGGAAGAACTTATCAACTTCATGTAAAAACTAAGGATGGAAAATCGTATAGTTCTACTGCCGAAAAACTAACCACCGAAACCAATCTTAATGAGATTGTAGCAGATGTAACAACTAAAGAAGGTGTGCGTGGCGTTGAAATTAGAGCAAAAAGTTTCGACCCTGAAAATACTTCTAAATACTACAGATACGAGTATGAGGAAACATACAAGGTAGTTGCACCAAAATGGACACCTTATGAAGCAATTGCAGTTCCAAAAAATGCTGGAATCGCCCCAGGTGATCTTATCATTAAGCAGCGAACAAAGGAAGCCAGAATTTGCTACTCAACTAAAAAATCAGATGCAATTATTTTAACTAGCACAAATGATCTATCTGAAGATCGTGTAGATTTTCAGGTGCGTTTTATACCGAGTACAGATTATGCTATTGCCAACAGATATAGTATCCTCGTAAAACAGTTTGTTCAAAATCAAAGCTCTTTCAGTTTTTACCAGACATTGAGTAAAATATCAGGTTCTGAAAGTCTTTTGTCGCAAACTCAGCCAGGATTTTTAGCTGGAAATATTAAATCGGATAGTGATTCCTCTGAAAAAGTAATTGGCTTTTTTGATGTTTCATCTTATAGTGATAAAAGAATATTCTTCAATTTTTCAGACCTATTCCCAAACGAAAAAACACCAGACTACCCGTACAATTGTCCAATGACTTTAACAGAAGCACAGGCAAAAGAACATTTGCTTTTATACTGTTTTGAAACTGGCCGCACTCCTCAATGCCATGGATTTACTGCTTACGGAGCCATTAATTTGGGAAAGAGCGTATATTTTGCAGGATATAATTTTCTTGGCCGTGTACCTGACGACGGAACAATTACTCTAGAAATATATAACACGGAATGTGGAGATTGTACCTCATTTTCGTCGAACATGAGACCTTTATTTTGGATAGACTAAAATCTCATTTAAAAAAATTAAAAAAACAGAATCCTTGATAATAAAAACCACTACATACAGAACCTTTATAATAGCCCTGTTGACTACAGTAATCACCAGTTGTACGACTCCGTATAATTACACTACACAGGGTTTTGAAAATGCTATTGTAATCGAAGCTACGATTACCAACCAATTAAAGAAACAAGAAGTTAAATTATCTCGAACTTATAAATTTGAGGATGAAGGTCCTGTTGCTGAAACCGGCGCAACAGTAAACGTCACTGATGATTTAGGAACCGTTTACGGATTTGATGAAGAAAGCGGCATTTATGTTTCTGCAACTGCATTTAATGCGCAGCCAGGAAGAACCTACCAGCTTCATGTAAAAACTAAAGATGGAAAATCTTATAGTTCTTCTGCCGAAAAACTAACAACCGAAACCAATCTTGAAAATATTTATACCAATGTAACAACAAAAGAAGGTGTTTTGGGCGTCGAGATTAAAGCACAAAGTTATGACCCTTCAAAAAGCTCAAAGTATTACCGTTACGAATATGACGAAACGTATAAAGTAATTGCACCAAAATGGTCTCCTTTTGAAGCCATTGCAGTAGATCATACTACTAATAATGGAAGTGCCGCGCCTGGTGAACTTTATATTCAGCAGCGAACCAAAGAAGCTAGAACTTGTTATTCTAATAAAAAATCAAATGCTATTATCTTGACAAGTACAAATGATTTAGCTGAAGATCGCGTTGATTTTGTGGTACGTTTTATTCCAAGTACAGATTACGTTATTGCAAATAGATATTCTATTCTTGTGAAACAGTTTGTTCAAAATCAAAGTGCTTTCACTTTTTACCAGACCTTGAGTAAAATGTCTGGTTCAGAAAGTCTTTTGTCACAAACACAACCTGGTTTTTTAGCAGGAAACATTAAATCGGATACAGACAATTCAGAAAAAGTGATTGGCTTTTTTGATGTTTCAGCTTATAGTGAAAAAAGAATTTTCCTTAATTTTCTTGATTTATTTCCAAGCGAAAAAATTCCAAGCTATCCTTACGATTGTCCAGCTGTGCTGACAACACCTGCACAAGAAAGAGAACATATTTTTTCTTATTGTTTTGATGCTAATGGTGGTTGTGGCGGATCTACAGTTTATGGTCTTATTAAGCAAGGCAAAAGCGCCTATTTTTCAGGCTATAATACAATTGGAGCTGTACCTTACCCACCAAAAGGAGGCCCTTTTAAAATAGAAATTTACAACGTCGAATGCGGAGACTGCACATCATTTTCATCAAACATAAAACCATTATTTTGGATAGACTAAAACTCTCTTTAATCATAATAGCTGCGCTGTTTTTTCAACAGAATAGTATTGCTCAAGGCAAAAGCTCTGAAGTTGAGCTGATGGCTATTGATACAAAAATTAATGAATCCATTTTCATTACTCCAAACGCGAATTCTTATTTGACCGGAGAAACGCTTCGTTACAACCTGTTTTGCCTTAATAAGGTAAACAATACGGCATCTCCATACAGTAAAATTGCATATGTTGAGTTGATTGACGCCACCAAAAAAAGTGTTTTTAAACATAAATTATTTATAGAAAAAGGAATTGCAAATGGCGATTTCTTTATTCCAACAACATTAGAAACTGGAAACTATAAACTTGTGGGCTACACGAGCTGGATGCTGAACAAGTCCGATTCCAATTATTTCAATATTGACATTTACATTGTAAATCCTTATCAAACTAATAAAAATCCTAAGCCCGAAAAATCTGCAATTCGTCAAGAAATAGCAGCTTCTTCAAATTCAGGAGTAGCTTTATCATTAGGAAAAAAGACATTTGCAAACAGAGAAATTGTTGACTTAAAAATCAAAACAGATTCTGAAGATTTTTCGAAAGGAAATTATACGTTGTATGTTAGAAAAATTGACGGTTTAGTTTCTAAAAACAAATTAAACTTTACAGAATATAACGCTTTAAATTCAGATCAAAACAGCGCTGTTTCGCCAGAAAATTTAGCAATTCCTGAATTACGAGGCGAAATTATATCTGGAAAAATAATTGCAAAAGCATCCGTAAATAGTCTTGCCAATAAAAACATCGCGATCTCAATTCCTGAAAAGAATTTTGAATTTAAAATTTCAAAAACAGATCAAAATGGTCAATTTACATTTGTTTTAGACAGACCTTGTCCAAATCCAAACATCATTATACAGCTTATTGATGCCGACAAAGAGAATTATACTATTGAAGTTGATAAACCAAAATCTTTAAATTTTGACTCTTTAAAATTCAATACTTTCGAATTAAGTGCAGACTTTAATGAAAATTTAAAAGAAAGAGCAATCGCAAGTCAAATTGAAAATGGTTATTACAATATCACGAAAGATAGTATTGCATTGGTAAAAGACATAAAAAAGTTTTACGATCCAATATCTAAAGAATATGTTTTAGATGACTTTAACCGTTTTCCAACCTTAAAGGAAACTGCAATCGAAATTGTAAAAGAAATGTATTTTACGCAGACAAAAGGAAAATACGAATTGTCTCTTCACGATTATGATGTAAATTATGAATTAACGTCTCCTGCTTTAGTTCTTGTTGATGGTTTAATCATACAAGACATTAATGAACTTTTTGAGTATAAAATGAATAATGTTTACAAAATCAATATTGTAAATGGCGGTTACTATTATGGAACCAAATTGTTCAATGGTTTAATTTCATTCACAACCAAAAACTTTGATTACGTTAGTAAATTAAGCGGTAGTTTTATCATTAGACCAGAAATTTTAAGACCCTTAAGTAAAAAGAATTATTATCAGCCTGATTATCTTGATAAAACAAAAAATACGAGAATTCCCGATTACAGACATCAATTATTGTGGTATCCTGATTTAAAATTAAAAGGATCTGAAGAGAACATTACATTCTCAACATCTGACGTAAATGGTCAATTTGAAGTGATTGTTGAAGGATTTTCTTCATCTGGAAAACCAGTTTATACAAAAGAAATTATTGAAGTAAAAGATTCAAATCTAAACTAAAATTCAATACTAAAAATTAAAAAACTCTTATTTCATTTTTTGACATAAGAGTTTTTTTTTGAGATGACGCAACCTTTTTATTTTTTTAATACTATCTAAATATAAAGGGATAAATATGAAAAATTTAAAATATGTTATTTCAATAATTTTATTCATTTTCGCCATTTCATGCTGTAATAGCGAATCAGAAAATGAAAAACCTGACGAAAGTAAATATTTTGATCAAGATAAAGACTGTGCTGGATCACCAGGAACTTGTTGTGATGTAGATGGACGAATATTAGTTGAATCTGGAAAGTCTTATAAATATACTTATAAAACCAATTTTATTACTGAAAATGTTGAATGGAAAGTAGAAAGCGGGGGCATAATTTTAATTAGTGGACAAAATACAAACGAAGCAACTTTTTATTTTCCTGCAGGATTTACAAAAGGCGTAATTAGTGCATATGGCGAAAAACCAAATTCTCTCGCATGCGAAAACGCTTTAACGATTTCAAAACTATAATATAAAAATTTGAATTTAGAGCAATTAATAAAAGGCTGCAGTAAGCAGAATAGACAGGCGCAAGAACAATTATACCAAGTGTATAAGAATGTTCTGTTTGCGCAGTCCCTAAAATATTGCCAAAATCGAGATGAAGCCGAAGACAATCTGCATGATGCTTTTATTGAAATCTTTACAAACATTAAAAAATACAAAGGAGAAGGAAGTTTTGAAGGATGGATGAAGCGGATCACCATTAACAAAGCCATAAATCGGTATAAAAAATCTTATCATTTAACGCCAATCAAAGACGATTTCCAGCAGGAAGAAACCGTAAATGATAAAGATCTGGATATTCCGCTGGACGTTTTACTAACATTTATTCAGGATTTGCCCAATCAATACCGTCTGGTTTTTAATTTATATGAATTAGACGATTACTCGCATCAAGAAATTGCCTCTCTTTTAGGAATAAGCGAAAGCACCTCAAAATCTAATCTGCATAGGGCAAAACATCTTTTGAAAGAAAAAATAAAATCTAAAAGTACATTTTACAAGCAGACGAAAAATGGAAAATAAAACAGAAATAGGAAAAGCAATTAAAGACAAACTAATGAACTTGGATGAAGCTCCAAGCGACTTTGTATGGTCTAAAATTGAAGATGATTTAAATAAAAAACGCCACAGAAGACTTTTATTCTGGCTTGTTCCAAGTCTATTATTAGTTGGTCTTTTGTCGACTGTTGCCATTATTGAAAATAAAAATCAAACCGAAATAACGGCTAAAGAAATAACGCCTGTTCATTTACAACAAAAGAAAACTGTAGACCAAAATACGGATCCTAAAAAAGCAGTAAAAAAAGACTCTAATCCTACTGATACAATTCTTGTTAGAAAAAGTAAAAATGTAAAACTAATTAAACAATCTACTAAATTAGTTACATCTACAAGTGAATATGAAGAATATGAAGTTACTAAGAAATACAAAATCACAATAAAAAAGGAGAAAGTTCACATCAAGAACACTCCAAAAGTAGCTTTAGCCAAAACAAAAAAGGCAAACCCAAAGCCATCAATTACAGCAAAGAAAAAATATTACGGCAAAAATAGACCGAAGAAATCAGTTCCAGTAAAACCAAAAAATAACACTAAAAAAATTACCAACGAGAAGACGGAAAAAACGCCGCCTCAAAATAACATTGTTCCAACAACACCTGTAATTTCAGAACCTAAAATTACAGAAGCGATTCCAGCAAAAATTGAAGAAAAGAAAGACAGTATCGTTTTAAAAGATTCTATTCCTGTCAAGAAAAGAAGAACGCCAAAAATTCCGGAAAAAGTTCCCGAAAAAATCGTAGTCAATAATTTACCAGAACGCAGAGTGCATGTATATTATGGTCCAGCTATTTTTAGTTCGCTGAATAATAAATCTATGATTGATCCTAGTTTAGACAAACAGCCTAAAAGCAAACCAGTAAGTGCCTTTTACGGTGTTTATATTAAAATTATGTATAGAAAATTCGGATTTAGAGTTGGAGTTTCGAACTTAAATTTGAGAACGGCTACGCAGTTAGATCAAACCGAATTAATTCCGTCCTATGCTAATATTGAATTAAATTCCAATCTTTCGCCAACTATTATTAAAAATACTTTTGCGAATTCTACTACTACTGAATTAACACAGATTCTTTCTTATAATGAACTTCCAATAGAGTTTAATTATGCCATTAAAAAAGACAAAAGCCGATTCAATATTGAAGCTTTTGGAGGTCTAAGCACTATGATCCTAAACACGAATAAATTAGAAATGAGTTCAGATGACGTTGCAAAACAAAGCATTGGCTCTTCGAGAAACATTTCAAAAGTAGATCTAGCTTCAAATATTGGATTAGGTTTTAGTTACGAATTGACAAAACATATTCAATTAGAAATAAATCCTTTATTTAAATATTATTTCAACACTTTTAAAGATGACAACGATTCTAAACCGTATAGTTTATCGCTACAATCTGGGTTTTCATATAAATTTTAAAAATAATTTAAAATAATTGTAACTTTTTTGAAACTCTCTACGTATAACCATTTGTACACTTTAAAAAATAGGGAGACAAAAACATGAGACAACTTAAAATCACCAAGCAGGTAACCAATCGTGAAACTGCATCGTTAGATAAATATCTACAAGAAATTGGAAAAGTTGACCTAATTACCGCTGATGAAGAGGTAGAATTAGCACAAAGAATAAAGGCTGGTGATCAAAGAGCTTTAGAAAAACTAACAAAAGCCAACCTACGTTTCGTAGTATCTGTGGCTAAACAATATCAAAACCAAGGATTAACTCTTCCAGATTTAATTAATGAAGGAAACTTAGGTTTAATTAAAGCGGCTCAACGTTTTGATGAAACTCGTGGTTTCAAATTCATTTCTTACGCTGTATGGTGGATCCGTCAATCGATTCTTCAAGCTTTGGCTGAACAATCACGTATTGTACGTTTACCATTAAACAAAATTGGTTCTATCAATAAAATCAACAAAATGTATGCGTTATTAGAGCAATCTAACGAGCGTCCGCCTTCTGCTGAGGAAATTGCAAAAGAACTTGATATGACTGTTAACGACGTAAAAGAGTCTATGAAAAACTCTGGACGTCACCTTTCTATGGATGCTCCTCTTGTTGAAGGAGAAGATTCTAACCTTTATGACGTATTACGTTCTGGTGAATCTCCAAATCCAGATAGAGAATTAATTCACGAATCTCTTCGTACTGAAATTGAGCGTTCTTTAGAAACATTAACTCCAAGAGAGGCAGATGTTGTTCGTTTGTATTTTGGTCTTGGCGATCAGCACCCAATGACTTTGGAAGAAATTGGAGAAACTTTCGACCTAACTCGTGAGCGTGTTCGTCAGATTAAAGAAAAAGCAATCCGTAGATTGAAACACACTTCTAGAAGTAAAATCCTTAAAACTTACTTAGGATAACAATATTAAATTTCAATATTTTATACCGAAACTTCGAGACCAAATTACATTGGCTTGGAATTTGGTTATTTATAATTTGGAATTTTACCACAAACAACAGTTTGATTGACTGTTCGTTTTTTGATTGATGATTGAAACTCCGGCTGATTACCGGAGTTTTTTATTTTTTATCTAAAAGATATTTTTACCGCAAAGCGCGCAAAGATTTACGCAAAGGTCGCAAAGTTTTTTATGAGCTTTGTAAAAGATATTAAAGTCCGCAAAGCTTTGTGAACTCTCAAATCCTATTACTCTCAATTTATAAATTCTTAGCGACCTTTGCGTAAATCTTTGCGCTCTTTGCGGTTAAAAAAAATTATCTTTGTAAAAACAACACACTACAATGAAAAATACATTTATTGCTCCTTCTGTTCTAGCAGCCGATTTTGCTAATTTACAACGTGATGTCGAAATGATTAATAACAGTCAAGCTGATTGGTTTCATATCGATATTATGGATGGAGTTTTTGTACCAAATATCTCTTTTGGAATGCCCGTTTTAGAAGCAATCTCCAAACATGCCAATAAATATATCGATGTACATTTAATGATAATTGATCCAGATCGTTATATTAAAACTTTTGCAGATTTAGGCGCAAACGGATTAACAGTACATTACGAAGCTTGCACACATTTACACCGCACACTTCAAGCCATTAAAGCGGAAGGAATGAAAGCTGGTGTAGCCATGAATCCGCATACAAATGTTGATTTATTGGAAGACGTTATTAATGACATTGATGTAGTGTGTATCATGAGCGTAAACCCAGGATTTGGCGGACAATCTTTTATTGAAAACACTTATGACAAAGTAAAAAAACTAAAAGCTCTTATTTCTCGCAAAAATGCTTCAACATTAATTGAAATTGACGGCGGTGTAACCAGCAAAAATGCCAAACAATTAGTTGAAGCTGGCGCTGATGTTCTAGTTGCAGGAAGCTTTGTTTTTAAAGCCGAAAATCCGACAGAAACAATCGCCGATTTAAAAGTCCTTACTACTTTTTAAATTTTTCAAATTCGGAAAGAAATCAATTCCTGTCATTTTTTCTAAAGTTTCAATCGGGACAACAAAATCATAAATAGATTTATTGCTGTTTTCATTTGGAACCAAAAATGCAATTGCTTTATGCTCTTTTCCTGATTTAGCCAATACAATTTTATAAAAATATTGAGGGACAGCAACTTTTTCTGTCCCTATTTTTTTATCCGAATCTTTTGCAATTCCTCCTGTTACGATGTAAATGTCATTGTATTTTCCTGCCCAATAACGCGTCTTCTGCTCTATTCTATTCCAAATTCCTGCATTAAATTCTTTTTTTTGAGGAGAAATATTCGACGTATAAAAAGTATCATTATAAGCGTCTTTATTAAATTCCATATCTCCAGCTGGACAAAGATGACCTTTATCATAACCCGATTTTTTATAATTTCTCCAGTCAGCAGAACCTGTGGTTACTTTTGGGTCTTCAATAAAATAAGGTCTTTTGTACTCGTGGTTTTTCAAATATTCTTTTTTCAATTCGTAAGCTACCCATTCCGCCTGTTCAAATTTTTCGTTATATGAAAGCGTATAATATTGGTGTTTTACAATTTGTTTTGTTGTCGAGGTCGGAAGATAAGCAACTGTATACAAAGAATCTGTAGTGTTTGAATTTCCTTTAAAAGAAACCGTTTCACCAGGATTCAAAGATTCTTTATTTTCTTGATTTTCGTTTTTACAAGAGAATAGCATAAGGCTCATAAAAATCAAACTTAAACAACTTTTCATATTTCTAAATTTCAAGCGTTAAACTTACAAAAAAACGCTCCATAAATTAAATTTACAGAGCGTTTTTAAACAAATTAAATTCTTTTCGAACTTAAGACTTTACCAGTTTATCCTTTTTCATTTTAGGAGAAACACTGTTGTTTTTAACCAAACCTTTTGGCTGTAAATCATCTAATACATTTAAAGCTTCTTCTACATACACATCTTTGGATAAAGCTTGGTGCCATGAATCTCTTTTCTCTTTTAAAGAAGCATCTGCTTTTGTTTCAGCTTCTTCATAAGGAAGAGATTTAAAAATCAGATCGTTTTTGTAATCTGAAATTGGTTTGTATTTTTTTCCTTCGTTTTCAACTTGCTCTTGAGTTTGTTTGAAACTATTGATATTCAAGCTGTAAACATTTTCTTTATTCTTAACATCAATCCATTTTGCGTTGTCATCAATCAATTTGAATTGAGCATTTTGAGCAATTCTATTTTTACTATTGTTGATCGCTTTAGTGAAATTTTCACTAGAAGTCCAGGTACTGTAATCAGCTTGATCAATTTTGTCCCAAGGCATTGCGTTGTCAATATCTCTCTCACCCATTTTTAGGTAAGCATAACGATCTGGCATTACAACATCACTGTGAACACCTTCTAATTGAGTTGAACCACCATTGATTCTATAGAATTTTTGTCCTGTAATTTTCAAAGCTCCAAGATCTCCATAATTGGCATTACGAACAAATTGATTCAAATCTAAAACGTTTTGAACAGTTCCTTTACCGTAAGTTTGTTTACTACCGATAATTACACCACGTTTGTAATCCTGAATTGCGGCTGCCAAAATTTCAGATGCCGACGCAGAAAAACTGTTTACCATTATAACCAATGGACCATCCCATTCGATTTTTTTATCTTTATCGTATAAAACTTCTTTCTTTTTACCAGCAGATTTAACCTGAACAATTGGTCCGTCTTCGATAAACAAACCAGCAATATCAACTACAGTAGAAAGAGATCCTCCACCATCATCACGAACATCTAAAACAATTCCGTTGATGTTTTCTTTTTTCAATCTTTCCACTTCAAGAGCGATATCTTTTCCAGCATCACGTCCGTCTTTGTTTTCAAAATCGATATAAAATTTAGGAAGATAAATTACCCCATATTTCAAACCATTTTTCTCTACAATACTAGATTTAGCATACGTTTCTTCAATTTCAACAACATCTCTGATAATTGAAATTACTTTGATACTTCCGTCAACTTTTTTAACTGTAAGTTTAACCTCAGTTCCTTTGTGACCTTTAATTTTCTTTACAACATCATCCAAACGCATTCCCACAACATCAACTGGCTCTTCATTTCCTTGCGCTACTTTCAAGATTAAATCTCCAGATTCCAATTGTTTTCCTTTCCAAGCAGGACCTCCAGAAATTAATTCATCAATTTGAGTAAAATCATTTTTCTTAGTCAAACGCGCTCCAATACCTTCCAATTTACCACTGATATTTACATCAAAACGATCTTTTTCTTCAGGTGCAAAATAACTTGTATGCGGATCAAAACGTGTCATAATAGAATTCAAATACACTGAAAACCAGTATTCTCTATTCAAATCTTTAATTACACTGAAATTATCATCTAACGATTTCAAAGAACTTTCACGAGTTTCTTTTTCTAAAGCGTCAAAAGTTTTTTCTTTGTAAGCTGGATCTTTTTTCTTCTTTTCTTCTTCAATTTTTTGTTTTGTAACTAATGAAGAAAGTGTAGATAATTTAATTTGTTTTCTCCATCTTTCGTTAATCTCATTTAAGTTTTTAGCATACGGAATTTTCTCGTAATCAGCATCAAAAGTTTCATCTACATTATAGTTAAATGGCTGTGCTAAAATCGTTTTGTAACGTTTTTTACTTTCTTCCATACGCTTCATTAATCTGGTATAAGTAAGATTAAAAAAGGTAATGTCTTTATTCAAAAATTGATCGTCAAGCATTAATTCATACTGCTTAAATTCGTCAATATCAGACTGAAGGAAAAATCTTTTTGAAGGGTCTAATGCCGCAATATAATCTTTAAAGATACCTTTCGAAAACTCATCATTTATTTCTGCTGGACTATAATGTCCTTTTTCAATAACAAATGCTAGCAATTCTAAAAGTGTCTTGTCTCTGTTCGGATCAGGGTCGATTGTCTTATCAGCATTCATCTTAAATGCAAATAATGTAAGCGATAAGCACAATACGGCTATGAGTATCTTATAATTTCTTTTCATAAACTTTATAATAGCATTCATCAATTTTTTAATCTAAGTTACGTTAAAAACTATGCCACGATAGCTAACGTCACGATAATTTTTTGTTAAAGATATAAAAATGTTTGATTCGTGAAAAAGTTCTTTACCTTAGTTGACAAATTTTACAATATTTGTGACGTATCGTGTATAAACAGTCACTTTGTTTGTTTTTAAAATCTTACAAATGTTAAAATTACACATAATATCTATAAAATGAAAACCGAAAAACCCTTAATTTTAGTAACCAATGACGATGGTATTTTAGCACCTGGAATACGAGCTCTTATCAGCGTTATGGAAACAATTGGAGACGTAATTGTGGTTGCTCCAGACAAACCTCAAAGTGCTATGGGTCACGCGATAACAATTAATAATACTTTATTTCTAGATAAAATTTCTAAAGACGGCGATGCAATTGCAGAATACAGCTGTTCTGGAACTCCTGTTGATTGTGTAAAATTGGCAGTCAACGAAATCTTAAAACGCAAGCCCGATTTATGCGTTTCTGGCATTAATCACGGCTCCAATTCTTCTATCAATGTAATTTATTCTGGAACGATGAGTGCCGCTGTCGAAGCAGGAATTGAAGGAATTCAATCTATTGGTTTCTCCCTTTTAGATTTTGACTGGAATGCCGACTTTGAACAAATTAAATCTTTTGTCAAAAAAATTACTTTAGAAACTCTCGAAAATAAATTACCTCCTGGTGTGGTTTTAAATGTAAATTTTCCAAAATTAAAAGAATCTGAAATTAAAGGAATTAAAGTTTGTCGTCAAGCGAAAGCATTCTACGCGCAAAAATTTGACAAAAGACAAACTCCTTTTGGAAAAGATTATTACTGGCTTGCCGGAAAATTTGTAAACGAAGACAAAGGCGAAGATACCGACGAATGGGCTCTTGAAAACGGATACATTTCTGTAGTTCCCGTGCAATTTGATCTTACTGCCCACCATACAATTCAACAACTTAATACTTGGAAATTAAATGATTAAAGAAATAGGAATCGGTTTTATAATTGGAATTTTTACTGCTTTATTCGGCAGTTATTTATTCATCACTTTTTTTACAAATTTTGACATTTCGTCTGGTTTTGAAATCATTAGACAAAATGGTTATTTGGGCAAAATCATCACTTTAGGAACGCTTTTAGATCTTGCTGTTTTTACCATTCTTTTAAAAAGAAACAAAGAATTAATGGCTCGAGGCGTAATTCTAGCAGTGATTGTATTGGCCATTTCTACATTAGTTTTATAAACCTTATCTTTGCTGCGTTCTAATTTTAGCATTATTTTCAAAAAAAAACCAACATGAAGTATTACATAATTGCAGGTGAAGCCTCTGGAGATTTACACGGTTCAAACTTAATGAAAGCATTGTATGTTGAAGATCCTCAGGCAGAAATTCGATTTTGGGGAGGCGACTTAATGCAAAAAGTTGGCGGTACTTTGGTTAAACATTACCGTGAATTGGCTTTTATGGGTTTCATTGAAGTTATTTTCAACTTAAAAACCATCTTGAACAATATCAAAATCTGTAAAAAAGACATTGCTGCATTTCATCCTGATGTGATCATTTTTATAGATTATCCTGGTTTTAATATGCGAATTGCAAAATGGGCAAAAGAATTAGGCTATAAAACGCATTATTATATTTCTCCTCAAATTTGGGCTTGGAAAGAAAATCGTATCAAAGCGATTAAGCAAGATGTAGATAAAATGTTTGTGATTCTGCCTTTCGAAAAAAGCTTTTACGAAGACAAGCATCATTTTCCAGTAGATTTTGTTGGACATCCTTTAATTGATGCTATTCAGAATGAGCCTGATTTTGATGAAGCTTTATTTAGAAAAGAAAATAATTTAGGAGAAAAACCAATTATTGCGGTTTTACCAGGAAGCCGTAAACAGGAAATTACCAAAATGCTGAGCGTAATGCTGAGTGTTGTTGATGATTTTCAAGATTACGAATTTGTAATTGCCGGTGCTCCAAGTCAGGATTTTGAATTCTACCAGCAATTCTTAAAAAATAAAAACATCGCATTTGTTTCTAACAAAACCTACAATTTATTGCGCTCTTCAACTGCTGCTTTAGTAACTTCTGGAACAGCAACTCTTGAAACAGCACTTTTTAAAGTTCCCGAAGTAGTTTGCTATAAAGGAAGCGAGGTTTCGTATCAAATCGCTAAACGCATTATTACTTTAAAATACATTTCGCTGGTTAATTTAATTATGGATCAAGAAGTTGTAACCGAATTAATTCAAGCTGATTGCAATACAAAACGAATTAAAGAAGAGCTTCAAAAATTATTAGAGCCAAGCTATCGCAATAAAGTGCTGCAAAACTACGATATATTAGAAAAGAAACTTGGCGGCGTTGGCGCAAGCACAAACACTGCTAAACTTATCGTTGCCGATTTAAAAAATGCTTAAATATTTTATTTTGAAAAGAGTTATAATCTTCTTGCTTTTGGCTGTTGCCTTTACTTCCTGTAAATCGACTTCCAGTGCTGTAAGCAAAAATGAATCTAAAAAAGAAAACCGAACTTTGGTCAAAAATTTAATAGACAAAGCAACCGACAATATTGGTGTTCGCTACAAAGCGGGCGGTACTACAAAAAGCGGTTTTGATTGTTCTGGATTGGTTTATACCACTTTTCAAAGTGAAAATATCACACTTCCTAGAAGTTCTTACGAGCAGGCCAAAATTGGAAAAGTTATTCCGTTGAATGATGCCAGAAAGGGCGATTTAATTTTCTTTAAAACCAATAAAAGCAGACAAATTAACCACGTTGGATTAATTACAGAAGCCAATTCTGATGAAGTCAAATTTGTTCATTCTTCTACCTCAAAAGGAGTTATAATTTCTTCTACAAAAGAAGCCTATTACAAAGATTCTTTCGAACAAGTCAATCGGATTCTTCAATAAAAATAATTTTAGGTAATTTTTCTTACAAATATTTAATACTTTTAAACCATGAAAGTATTAGATTTTCCTTTAGCTAGAATTACAATTGTCTTTATACTAGGAGTTATTACATCTTATTATATTCCATTTTCTTTTTCATTAACGATATATGCGTTAATCTTATCTGCTGCTTTATTTGGTTTAGCTTTTTTCTGGAGTTTTAGGAATCCGAAAAAGCAAACTTTTTTCGGACTTTCTGTTTATGCATTATCTTTTATTCTTGGTGTAGTAACACTTTTAAGTCATACTGAACACCTGCAGAAAGATAATTATAGCAATTGCAAAACAGCTTTCGAAAAACCGCAATCTGTAATTTTATTGCTTCGCGAAAAATTGAAAAGCAACGATTACAGCGATCGTTATATTGCGCATATAAAAAGTATTTCGGGCAAGAATTACGAAGGAAAAATTATTCTAAACATTCAAAAAGACAGTACTAAAAATGCTTTAATAATTGGAAATACGATTAAAGTTCAAACGATTTTAGCTCACAATAAATCAAGTAAAAATCCGAATCAATTTGATTACAGCACATATCTATCCAACAAGCAAATTTATGCCCAGATCTATTGTCAGAAACAGAATATTTTAGTTAGTCAGAACATTGTTAAAGACATTTGGTATTATTGCGCTAAACTACATTCAAGGATAATTTTAAATCTCGAAAAATCAAATTTCAGCAAATCAGAAATGAATGTGGCGCTGGCTTTAATTTTAGGACAGCAGCAAGAAATTTCACAAGATATAATTCAGGATTACCAATATTCTGGAGCCACTCACATTTTATCTGTTTCTGGCTTACATGTTGGTTTTATAATGTTGTTTATCACTTTTATTTTAAAACCAATTCCAAATACTAAAAAAGGTTCTTTTATTAAATTGGTCTCAATTCTGATTTCTCTAGCTGGATTTGCAATTATCTCAGGATTATCTCCATCGGTTTTAAGATCTGTTGTCATGTTCTCTTTTCTTGCCATTGGAAATCATCTACGTAGAAACGGAAACATCTATCATACCTTATTAGTTTCTATTTTGCTGATCTTACTTTTTGAGCCTTATTTTCTATTTGATGTCGGCTTCCAACTCAGTTATTTAGCCTTGTTTTTTATTCTTTGGCTGCAGCCGATTCTTAAAAATATTTACAACCCAAAAAACAAAGTGACGATTTATATTTGGGAAGCTTTGACAGTTTCTTTTGCAGCGCAGATAGGAACGCTGCCATTATGCTTGTATTATTTTCATCAATTTCCAGGTCTATTTTTTGTTACCAACATTATAATACTTCCTGTTTTATCCTTTATAATGATCGACGGAATTATAGTCATGATTATTGCCATCTTTACAAGTCCGCCATTATTTATTACCATGATTTTCGAAAAGAGTATTTATCTTTTAAATCTAATGATTCATGCCGTAGCTTCTATCGAATCATTTGTAATTCGAGATATTAGCTTTAATTCCTATTATTTATTTACTTTTTATCTCTTTATAATTTCGTCCATTATCTGGTTGAAAAAACCGAATTATACTAAAATTGTATGTGTATTCAGCTCGATTATTTTAGTGCAGTTAGCATTTATTGTAAGTAAAATTGAAAGAGAAACTGAGCAAGAATTTATTGTTTACAACGAAAAGAATAATACGCTTATATCTGAAAGAATTGGAAACAAAATCGTCTTATATACAAAAAATAGCGTTTCAGAAAAAAGCTCCCAAAACAGAAATATCAATCCTTATCTGGTAGGTAATTCGATAAAGCTGAGCAAAATAGAAGAAATTAAAAATGTACTTTTTTACAAAGACAAAAAGATCCTAATAATTGACAGTACTGGTAATTACATAAATTCAAATCCAGACATTTTGATTTTAACTCAAAGTCCAAAAATAAATTTAGACAGGTTGCTGCAAGACCTGCATCCGAAAATTATAATTGCAGATGGGTCAAATTCAAACTCTATTCAAAAGAATTGGAAAAAAAGCTGTTCGATAAAAAAAATCCCTTTTCATTCTACAAACGAAAAAGGATATTATAAGTTATGATTTACTCTGGATTTAAGATCGAATTAGATTCATTAATCCATGCTTTCACACTAGATTGCGTATAAGAAAGAAGACCAAGTTTATTGAAATTAGTTTTCCCTTTTCTAAGCGAAACTGAGGTATAACAAACCTGAGGAATTTCTTGAATACCAAATGCATTTTTCAACCTTAGATTTTGCTCTTTTGCTTCCTCTGTAACAGATGGATCTGAAAGATCTAATTTGACCAAAATAACATTTTTAACAGACCAATCTTCAAATTCTCGCGTTGCAAAAATTTCGTTTTGAAGCTTTGGATTTACGCCTTGGCCGGTAAAGAAAATTAATAATGGTTTTCTTTTTTCAGCACTTACAGTAACTGCCTCATTAATATCGGTTCTCCATAACGCTTGCGCATGGATAAAAAATGGACTAAAAAAAAGTAGTAGGATAAGTAGTTTTCGAAGCATAATAGTTTGGTTTTTGGCTATGTTAATAAAAACTAAAATAATATAAAAACCGAATCAAACGAATAATTTAACAGATTAATAATGCCTTACTAATCATTAAAATCAAATTAACAATTAAGAGTATTTATTTTGCTGAATCAAAAAAAAATACTGCCTAAAAAAATCAAATTCTAGATAAACATTTTGATAAAAAAATCCCTTTCTGCCAAAAACAAAAAGGGATTAAAAAAAATTAAAATAAAAGTTGAAAGTAATCTACTTTACTCAACAGGGTGTAAAATGGTATTTGATTCGGCGATCCAAGCTTTCGCTCCTCCAGGCTTATAGGCCAATTTTCCTAAAGCACTAAATGTCGTTTTGTTTTTTCTGACTGATGCCATTGCAAAACAAACTTCTGGAAGATCTTCGACACCAAATGCATTTTTTAACTTCACGTTTTGCTCGCGATCAGTATCAGACGCATTCATATCTGACAAATCTAATTTTACTAAAACCACGTTATCACGCGACCAAACAGCAAAATCTGGGGTTTTAAAAATTTCGTTCTGAAGATTTTCTGGTACACCTGAGGCAGTAAATAAAATCAACATTGGTTTTTTTTGGTCATTACTTATAGCGATGGCATCTGTCATATTAGTTCGCCAGGCTAAATTCTGCGCTTGCATCATAAATGAACCTAAAAAAAACAGTAGGATAAGTAGTTTTTTAGTCATATTAATTGGTTTGGGTTAGATTAGCAAGACGAAATTAACATTATATTTTAATTATCCAACTTTTATTGGCTTAAAAAATACATTATGTGTTTTTTTAATAAACTTAAAATATAAAATACGTAAAAACACCTATAATCCTTGAAACTATTTTCTTACGAAACAAAAAAGCCCCTCACAAATTGTGAGGGGCTCTAGTATTTTATTTTTTAAACTATGACTTTTTTGGATGCACTATTCCTTCTGCAACTGTCAGCCAGGCAGATGGTCCGCCGGCAACATAACCTGTTTTACCAAGTCCTTTAAAATTTACTCTTCCGTCTTTAGACTCTGCGCTTGTAAAAAAAACTGTTGGAAAACCCTGAATTGCAAAAGCTTGCTGTAACTCAAGATTCTGATTTTTAAGTTCTGGAGTTTGAGGCACACCTCTTGGATAATCTAATTCTACCAAAACAACATTAGTAGATGCCCATTTTTTGAATTCTTCAGTTTTTAAAACTTCATTTTGCAAACGAATGCACCATCCACACCAATCACTTCCTGTAAAAAACATCAACAAAGGTTTTTGTTCTTTATTACTTACCGTGATCGCTTCTCTAACATCTGTGTACCATTTTAATTCTTGCGCTTGCAGATTTGCTGCGCCAATTAAAAACAAAACAATAAGTACTATTTTTTTCATAATGGAGAAATTTTGACAAATTTATACAAAAACTGATTACAATAGCATTATTTAACTTCTTGCATTAATTTTTTGATTAGCGGAGAAATTGCAATTAAAATAACTCCTGGAATAAGAGAGTAAATAGCCAATTCATAATATCCTTCTGTGTAAGATTGTAACTTAGACATTAAAGTATCTCCTGTATTTGATCTCGAAATTTCTGCTCCCAATTTTCCAGCAGCTAATTGACCAAATGCACTTGCTAAAAACCACAATCCCATCATCATTCCAAAAAGGCGTTTTGGTGACAATTTTGTAATAATAGACATCCCGATTGGTCCTAAGCAAAGCTCACCAATTGTTGTAACTAAATATGCAAAAGTAAAGACATTCAAAGATGCAATTCCCTGAGCATTCGCAAAAAATCTAGTTAAGTAGAAAATATAAAATGAAGCTGCCAAAAACAAAAAACCAATTCCGAATTTAATTAATGTATTAGGCTCAATTTTTCTTTTTCCCATCCAAATCCATAACAAACCAATCAACGGACTTAAAACAACCACAAAGAAAGTGTTTGAACTATTGTTTATGATATTTGGATCAATATTAAAAAATAGTAATTTATTATCCAGATTGTCTTTTGCAAAAAGAGACAATGATCCTCCACTCTGCTCATAAATAGCATTAAACAAAAGGTAGAAAAATACAAATAAGAAAGCTGCAAAAAGCTTTTTCTGCAATTTTATATTTCCTAATTTATACAACTCATAAGAAAAATACAAAACAGCAATAACACCAATTGTGTACATGAAATAATCAGTATAATCAGTATTTTTAACCATGATGTAGATAAGAGGGATACTTAAGAGCGAAAGTACATATACTGAGATTTCCCGCACTTTTCGTTTACCTGAATCTAAGCTCAATAATGGAGAATCTCCAATTGGACCTAAATATTTTTTAGTCAGCATAAACGTTATCAATCCCAAAAACATTACTAAAGCAGCAGATAAGAAACACAATTGCCAAGAATAATATTTCCCTAAATAAACACATAATGCACCTCCAAAAAGTCCTCCAACATTTATTCCTGCATAAAACATTCCGTAACCAGCATCTCTTCTTCCATCATCTTCTTTATACAATTCTCCAACCATTGAAGATACATTTGGTTTAAAAAATCCCGTTCCAATAATGGAGAATGCTATTCCGTAATAGAATAAATCATGAGGCGCAATAGCAATTAAAAGATTCCCAAGAATCATAACAATTGCACCAAACAATAAAGATTTTTTGAATCCTAAAATTTTATCGGCAAAAATACCTCCAATAAAAGTAAAGGCATAAACAAATGCCTGGATTGCTCCGTATTGTAAATTGGCATGATCTTCCGGCAAAAAAAGTTGATCTACCATAAAAATGGTAAGTACACCACGCATTCCGTAGAAACAAAAACGCTCCCACATTTCAACAAAAAACAAGTACCACAATTGCTTTGGGTACTTGCCTTTAAAATTTTGAATTTCTTCTAATGTAATATTGTTTTCCATGTTATCTAACACCGTGCATTAATTTCTTCAACAATGGAGTTAAAGCAAATAATAAAATTGCTGCGATACCAGTTAACACAACAAATACCATAAAGAATTCGTATAAGTTATGAATTTCAAATCCTGCAAAAATTGGATTTTGAGGACTAATTTGATGATGATCTAACAAAGCCAGCTGCTCTGCTGTCGGAGTTATTTTTTTATCTAAAACTGCTTGAAGATCAATTCCTAGTTCTTTTGCTTTTGCAAATTTATCTCCAGTTGCCGGCAAGATAGAACCCAAAGTTCCTCCTAAAGCATAACCTGATGCATTTGACAAAAAGAATACTCCATATAATAATGAAGCAAAACGTTTTGGAGATAATTTACCAACCAATGATAATCCGATTGGAGATAAACATAACTCTGCACATGTATTTAAAAAATATAATAAAATCAACCATTTAACTAATAAAAGTCCTGAAGTCCCGATGTAAGAAACCTGAGTTGCAATCATAAAGAAACTTACAGAAATGATCACTAATCCTACTGCCAATTTAACTGGCGAAATTGGCTCTTTTCCTTTAGCTCTTAAAGTATCCCAAAGCACACTAAATGGAACTGCTAAAAGCACCACAAATAATCCATTAAAAATCTGAACCATTGACGGCGGCATTGCCCATCCAAAGAAGTGTCTGTCTGTTTGGTTATCGGCAATAAATGTCAATGATGAACCTGCCTGCTCAAACGCTGCCCAGAAAAAGATAATAAAGAACGAAACGATGTAAATTACAATAATTCTATCTCTTTCAATTTTAGTTAAAGAAGTATCAGAAATAATTAACCCTGCTAATGCCAGACCACTTGAATAGATCAAAGTATAAATTAAATTCTGCCCTACAGCATAGTGAAAAAAGAATCCTAATGCGATAAATGCAATTCCTGCAATTGCCAAAGCTTTTCCAGAAAAGTTTGCTTGCTGTGCTTCTCCTTCTTCAAAATCTGAAGCATCATTTTTAGAAGGAAGTCCTCCCAATGCTTTTCCTTCTGGAGTAACTACATATTTATTTTTTAAGAAGTAAAAAAGAACTGTTCCTAATAACATTGCAACAGACGCCGCCATGAATCCCCATCTAAAAGCGTGGATATCTCTAATCCCGCCTGCATCTTTAACATCTCCTAATAATGGACAAATTGACTGACCAAGAAAAGCTCCGATGTTAATTCCCATATAGAAAATAGTAAATGCACTATCTAATTTTGTTTTTTCTTGTTTTGGATACAAACTTCCAACCATACTAGAAATGTTTGGTTTGAAGAATCCATTTCCAAAAACAATCACACCCAATGCAGAATACATAATTGTTTTTGCTAATCCTAAGTTAGATTCAAAAACACTTCCACTTGTAAACAAAAGCATTTGACCTATAGCCATTAGCAATCCTCCTAATAAGATACAGTTTCTGTTTCCTAAATAACGATCGGCAACAAAACCTCCCAACATTGGAGTTAAATAACAAAGTCCAAGAAAACCTCCATAAATTAATGACGCTTCTTCTTCCTTCATTAATAATGAATTCACAAGAAATAAAGTCAATAACGCTCGCATTCCATAAAAATTGAACCGCTCCCACATCTCCGTTCCAAACAATACCCAAAGTCCTTTTGGATGCGCAGTTTTTACTTGATTTTCTACCATATTATTTGCTTATTTAATTAAGTTTAAAAAGATTTAGATTATAGATTTGCTTTGATAAAATTAGTCATTTTGTTGTAAAGCTGAATTCTTGTTGCTCCGCCATAAATACCATGATTTTTATCTGGATAGATTTGAGAATCAAATTGTTTGTTTGCCTGAATTAAAGCTTCCATCATTTGCATTGAATTCTGAACGTGAACATTATCATCTCCAGAACCGTGAATCAATAAAAATTTACCTTTTAATTTAGAAACGTGATTAATTGGAGAGTTTTGATCGTA
>NZ_CAMLIX010000050.1 GCF_946479975.1 uncultured Flavobacterium sp. | reverse complement strand
TTCCAGTAACAGCAGGAGATTTAGTTGCAAATCCAGATACAGTAACGTCAGTTCTAGGTTCAAATATGCCTCAGACATTCGTAAATGTTTTAGATAATGATACCAAGAACGGAGTGAAATTAAATCCATCAGATGTTATCTTATCAATTTCGACACCAGATCCAAAAGGATATTTAACATTAAATCCAGACGGAACAGTGGCTTTAGGAGCAAATCCGCCGGCTGGAGATTATGAATTGACTTATACAATTTGTGAAAAATTGAATTCAGGAAACTGTAAATCGAATACAGTTACCGTGAAAGTTGGAATGCCGGTTATCAATGCAGTTGTCGAAACGTTGACACCATCAATAAATGGAAGTATTGGAGGAACAACAACAACTTCGGTAATTGATAATGACACATTGAATGGAAATCCAGTTACAATTGGCAATCTTGATGGTCAAGTAAAATTAACGGCAGTAAATGTTCCAACAGGATTGACATTAAATGCTAACGGAACAGTAACTGTTGCTGCAAATACAACATCTGGAATTTACGATATAGAATACCGTATCTGTGAAATTACGAATCCATCAAACTGCGATGCTGCGATAGCAAAAGTTGCAGTAAACAATGGAGTTTTAGTAGCAAACATGGATGTTATTTCATCTGTTACGCCATCAAATGTGCCTCAGACATTAGGGAATGTTTTTGATAATGATACTAAAAACGGAGTTGCTTTAAATCCGTCAGATGTAAATCTGACAATATCAACACCAGATCCAAAAGCGCAATTAACAGTTAACCCAGACGGTACAGTTACTTTAGGAGCGAATTCTCCTGCTGGAAATTATGAAGTGATTTATACAATCTGCGAGAAATTGAACCCAGGAAACTGCAGTTCAAATACAGTAAGAGTGACGGTTAGTAGTTTTGTTATTGATGCAGTAGAAGAAACTTTAATACCATCAATCAATGGAAGTATAGGAGGAACAACGACAAGCTCGGTAATTGATAATGATACATTAAATGGAATTCCAGTTGTTATTGGTAATCTTGACGGTCAGGTAAAATTAACGGCGCTAAATGTTCCAACAGGATTTACATTAAATGCTAACGGTACAATCACGGTTGCAGTTAATACGCAATCTGGAATTTATAATATAGAATACAGTATCTGCGAAATTACAAATCCATCAAACTGTGACACGGCAATTTCTAAAGTTGCAGTAAACAACGGAATCTTAGTTGCAAATTCAGATACCGTTCCATCTGTTAAAACATCGGCTTCGATACAAAATTTAGGAGTAAATGTTTTTGCAAACGATACTAAAAACGGAGTTGCTTTAAATCCATCAGATGTAAATCTGACCATATCAACACCAGATCCGAAAGGATATTTAACGGTTAATCCAGACGGAAGCGTTAGTTTAGGAGCTAATACGCCAGCAGGAGATTATGAGTTAACATATACAATCTGTGAGAAATTGAATTCTGGAAATTGTAGTTCAAATACAGTAAGAGTTACGGTTGATAGTGTTATTGTAGCGAATATAGACGCTGTACCATCAGCAGTTGGAATAAATATTTCACAGACATTGATAAATGTTTTTGCAAATGATACTAAAGATGGAATTGCTCTTATACCATCAGATGTAATTCTTTCTACAACTGTTGTAGATCCAAAAGGATATTTAAAATTGGATGCAAACGGAAATGCAGTACTTGCTCCAAATGCACCAGCAGGGAATTATGAATTGACATACACAATTTGCGATAAATCATATACATCAAACTGCAGTTCAAATGTTGTAAAAGTTACTGTAGCCGAACCAACAATGCAAGTTATAGCAAACAGCTACTGTTCAAACAATGTTCCTTATGTGAATTATACGGTTACTCCAGATAATTTTACAGCGGTTAATCAATTAACAATTAAATGGATTGACAGTGCCAATAATGTGGTAGCAACTCAAACAAACTTGCCATTAAGCGGCAATGTTATTTGGCCGGGTGCTGTTGTTGATGCCAGCGGAAATGGAACAGATTGGCCGGGATGGGTTCTAAATAACGGACAATGGACAGAAAGTGCAGATGGTTTTGAGCTGACTAGAAATGGAGTGAAAATGGAGTTTTCAGTAAATCCAACAGTGCTCGTTTCTGTGGCTTATCCAGCAGCAACTGCAGGATGTAATGCACGTCCAACTTTCTCAATCATTGCAAATAATGATAACTATGGACCAATCGATACCAAAAAAGGTGCAAGCCCGTCAATTAATATTTTTGCAAATGATCTTGTAAATGGAGTACAACCAAACTCTTCAGCTGTTATTTTAACAACTATTGAGGCAAATCCAAATATAGTTTTAAATGCCGACGGATCAGTAAGCATTGCTGCAAACACTCCAAACGGAACTTACGAGCTTACGTATCAAATCTGCGACGCAACTAATGCATTAAATTGCAGTCAGCCGGCAGTAATTATAATTAAGATTGTGAACAGTGTTGATCCAATTTCGCCTTCAACACCAAATCAGATTACTTTAGGAAATGATACTAATATAAATGCAGACGGAATCAACGGTTCTCTAGAATTTGTAAATGTTTTAGATAATGATTTCATAAACGGACAGCCAATTAATCCGGCAGATGTTATTGTAAAACCATTAATTCCTGATGCTTATTTTGAATGGAATGCAGACGGAACAGTTAGCGTAAAACCAAATACGCCTGGTAAAACGTATACCTTAACATATCAAGTTTGCGAAAAAGCGAATCCTTCAAATTGTTCAACAGCTGCATTGACTGTTTTTGTTGAAGTTCCAGGAATTTCAGTTGTCAAAAAAGCAACATTCAATGATGAAAATAAAAACAATTTTGCAAATGCAGGTGAAACAATCACGTATGAATTTACAGTAACAAATACAGGAAATGTACCGCTTACTGGAGTCACAATAAACGATCCGCTGCCAGGAGTAGTTGTTTCTGGACAAGCAATTGATGTAGGCGTAAACGAATCAAACGAAACTAATTTCAAAGCTGTTTACAAAATCACTCAAGAAGATATTAATCGAGGAAGTATAAGCAATCAAGCAATTGCAAAAGGAAGCAGTTCAAGAGGAGTGGCAGTAGAAGATCAGTCAGATGATTCTAGCAATAGCGGAGATAATCCGACGGTAATTAATTTAGACGGATGTTCTATAAAAGTTTTAAATGCTTTTTCTCCAAATGGAGATAAAAAGAATGAGAGATTCTACATAAGAGGTATAGAATGTTATCCTGAAAATACAGTTGAAATTTACAACCGCTGGGGAGTTTTAGTTTTTAGCATCGATCAGTATGATAATGAAGACAGAGCTTTCAGAGGATATTCTAACGGTCGTTCAACTATCAAACAAACAGATGGTCTGCCAGTAGGAACTTATTTCTACATTTTGAAATACAGCGACAGTGCTAAAACACCGCACGAGCAATCAGGGTATTTGTACATTAATAAATAAAATAGATTACGGCTTAGTATAAGCTAAGCCGTTTTAAAGTTTGCTAAATGAAAAAATTAATTTTAGTTTTTATGTTTTTTTCCATTGTGTCTAATGCGCAGCAAGATGCTCAATATACACAATACATGTATAATACCATTGCAATAAACCCAGCTTATGCAGGTTCGCGTGGTGTTATGAGTGTTTTTGGTTTGTATCGTACACAATGGATCGGACTAGAAGGCGCTCCTCAAACTGGTGCTTTTTCGGTAAATACACCATTAAATAATACCAATTTAGGTTTAGGAGTTTCGCTGGTAAGTGATAAAATTGGACCGACAAACGAAAATACTTTGTCTGTAGATTTATCGTATAATATTGAAACGGGACCTTTCTCTAAGATTTCGTTTGGTATCAAGGGAACGGCTAATCTCTTTAATATTGATTTGAATAAATTAAGTTATGAAGATCAAAATGACGAAATGTTTCAAGATTTAAACAATAAATTTTCGCCAAATGTTGGAGCAGGAGTTTACTGGCATTCAGAGAAAGCGTATGTAGGATTGTCTATTCCAAATTTTATTGAAACAAATCGATACGATGATAATGATGTGGCAATCTTCAAAGATAAAATCAACTATTATCTTATCGGAGGTTATGTTTTTGATATCAATCCTTACCTAAAATTCAAACCCGCAGCGCTTGTAAAAATGATCGAGGGAGCGCCACTTCAAGTTGACGTTTCAGGTAATTTTATGATAAACGAAAAATTTACCGCAGGTCTTGCCTACAGATGGAGTGCTTCACTTAGTGCAATGGCAGGTTTTCAAGTTTCAGAAGGATTATATATTGGTTACGGATATGATCATGAAACAACAAGATTAAGAAGATTTAATTCGGGTACGCATGAAGTTTTTCTTCGATTTGAATTCTTCAATAAGTATAATAAAATGATATCTCCAAGATTCTTCTAATTAATGCCAGCTATGAAAATTAAAAAAATAGGTTATACACTTTTATTGGTATGCTTTTTTTTCCAATTAAACGCACAAACAAAAAAAGAAGAAGCTGCAAAAAAGCATCTAAAACTTATAAGCAAAGCAGACAAAAAATATGATGATTATGCGTACATAGATGCAATCAAAGCTTATAAACAGGTTTTGAAAAAAGGAGATTTGGACGAAAAAGTACTTCAAAAACTTGCTAACTCGTATTATTTTACTGGAGATTTAAAAAATGCAGAAAAATGGTATGGTGAATTATTCAAAATAAATAAAGAGCAGAATCCAGAGTTTTTGTATAGATATGCGCAATCTTTAAAATCTATTGGACTTTATGAAGAAGCAGATCAGATTTTAGAAATATTCAACACTAAAGCAACCTCAGAAAATAGAGCGGCTTTAGTTAGAAGTGACAAAAATTATTTAGCAGAAATCAAATCGAATTCAGGGCGATATGAAATTGGTGATGCCGGTATTAATTCTGATTTTTCTGATTATGGAGGAACGGTCTACAATAATAAAATTGTTTTTACCTCTGCAAGAGATACGGGCGGAGTGGCAAAAACGAGTTTTAAATGGACAAACAAATCGTTTTCTAAATTCTATACAGCAGATTTACTCCCTGACGGAAGTGTTGGGAAAGTGAAACTTTTTCATAAAAAAAACAATGGAAAATACAATGAATCTTCTGTAATTTTTACAAAAGACGGACGCACAATGTACTTTACCAGAAATAATTTTATTGATGGTAAAAGAGGAGAAAACAATAAAAATGTTACGCTTCTTAAATTGTACAAAGCAGAATTGGTAGGCAGTGAATGGAGCAATGTAAAAGAATTACCATTTAACAGTAATCAATATAGTACGGCGCATCCTAGTTTAAGTGTCGACGAAAAAACACTATACTTCGCGTCAGATATGCCGGGAACTTTAGGCGAATCAGATTTATATAAAGTAGCAATTAATGCAGATGGAAGTTTTGGCACACCAGAAAATCTTGGCGCAGCAATAAATACAGAAGGCAGAGAAACATTTCCTTTTATTTCTGCAGATAACGAATTGTATTTTTCTTCTGACGGACGCCCTGGGTTAGGAGGTCTTGATGTGTATGTTACAAAAATAAATGAAGACGGAACATTAGACGAAATTCAAAATGTTGGTCAGCCCATAAACAGTAAACAAGACGATTTTGCTTTTACGATTGACAGCAAAAACAGAAATGGATTTTTCTCTTCAAATCGTGAAAATGCACTGGGAATGGATAATATTTATCGATTTACAGAAACAAAAAAATTGGTATGCGAGCAAGAACTTGCAGGATTAATTACAGATGAAGATTCAAATGAAATTATAGCAAATGCTTCTCTTATTTTGTTTGATGAAAATTTCAATACGTTGCAGAATATTGAATCTGATGAAAAAGGAAATTATGTCTTTAATAAAGTCAAATGTGGCAGGAAATATTCAATAAGAGTTGTTAAAGACGGCTTTAATAAAAAAGACATTTCGGTTACTTTAAAGAAAGAAAACGGAAAAACAGATTTCACAATTTCGCTTCAAAAAATCATTAAACCAATTGAAATAAAACAAATCGCAGTAAATAAAGTTGCGGTTAAACCAGTAAAAATCGCCAATATTAATATTGGATCAGATTTGGTAAAATTGCTTCATATTCCGATGAACTTTTTTGATTTAGGAAAAGCAACAATCAAAAAATCATCAGAACCACAATTGTTAAAAGTAGTTGGAGCTTTAAATCAATATCCGAAATTAATACTTGATATACGTTCGCATACAGACAGCCGTTCTTCTTCTGAGAGCAATCAGATTTTATCAGACAAAAGAGCGCAGTCAACAAGAGATTGGTTAATAAGCAAAGGAGTAGATCCAAGCCGATTAACAGCCAAAGGTTATGGAGAAACACAATTGGTAAACAAATGTTCCGATGGCGTAAAATGTACTGAACAACAACACCAGTTAAACAGACGTAGCGAGTTTATAGTGGTAGCAATGTAAAGTAGATTTTTTTTAAAAATACTCAAAGCCCTTTTCTAGATTTTAGAAAAGGGTTTTTCATTTTAAGTCATTGAGGAAGAAATAATTTATAGTTAAAAAATCTAATTTTCAGCAAAAAACAATTCTAAACAATTTCATTCTTTACAGTATAATTTTGAAAATTTGTATTTTTGTGTATAATGTTTAAAATGAATAAGTTGTATTTTAAAAAATCGATTTCGTTGTAAATTGTGTTTGTTTTTATTATAACTTTATAAACCTAAAAATTTTTCATTATGACTGTAGATCAAATACTTAAATCCAAAGGAAGAAATGTCTATTCTATTTACTCTAATTTAACGGTCTATGATGCGTTAAAAGTAATGGGAGACAAGAATATCGGAGCAATTTTAATTATTGATAATAACATTTTAAAAGGAATATTATCAGAAAGAGATTATGCCCGTAAAATTGTTTTAAAAGATAAATCTTCTAAAGAAACTTTTGTTCATGAGATTATGGAAAGTAATGTTTTTACCGTTCAGCTTTCAGATAATCTAGAAGACTGCATGCAGCTAATGAGCGAAAAAAGAATACGACATCTGCCAGTTTTAGAAGACGGAACAGTTGTTGGAATAATCTCAATAAGCGACGTCGTAAAAGCAATTATAGAAATTCAAAAAGACACAATACAGCATTTGAATTCTTATATTTCTCAATAAATAACATATGAAAACGATAAATATTTAAAGGAGTCCAATTTCTATTGGACTTTTTTTATTTATCAAAATGGATTTTAAGAAAAGAAAACCGTAAAAAGACTCCATTTTAAAACAAGACTTATATCTTTGTAAGCTAGAATAAAAGCTAAAATAATGAACAAAGAGAGTAAAAGAAGAGAAGCGTTACTGTATCATTCAGAACCGACTCCAGGAAAAATTCAGGTAGTTCCAACAAAAAAATATGCAACCCAGAGAGACTTATCACTGGCTTATTCGCCGGGAGTTGCAGAACCATGTTTAGAGATTGCAGCAAACAAAGAAGACGTTTATAAATATACAGCAAAAGGAAATTTAGTTGCTGTAATTTCAAACGGAACAGCGGTTTTAGGTTTAGGAGATATTGGTCCCGAAGCTGGAAAACCAGTAATGGAAGGAAAAGGTTTATTATTTAAAATTTTCTCTGACATTGACGTTTTTGATATCGAAGTTGATACCAAAAATGTTGAAGAATTTATTCAGACAGTAAAAAATATTGCTCCAACTTTTGGAGGTATCAATCTAGAAGATATCAAAGCACCAGAGTCTTTTGAAATCGAAAGAAGATTGATTGAAGAATTGGATATTCCGGTAATGCACGACGATCAGCACGGAACAGCAATTATTTCATCGGCTGCTTTAATCAACGCGCTTGAATTAGCAGGAAAAAAAGCTGAAGATGTAAAAGTTGTAGTTTCTGGAGCAGGATCTGCAGCAATTGCTTGTACAGATTTATACGTTTTGTTAGGAGTAAAAGTAGAAAACGTTTTAATGTTTAATAGTAAAGGACTTTTAACAAAAGACAATCCTTCACTTTCGGCATTACAATTAAAATATGCCGTTGATGGCGCTAAAATCGAGTTAGCAGAAGCTGTAAAAGGAGCAGACGTTTTCATTGGTTTATCTTCAGGAGATATTCTTTCTGCAGATATGCTGCTTTCTATGGCAGAAAGTCCGATTGTTTTTGCAATGGCAAATCCAAACCCAGAAATTGATTATAATCTTGCTGTTGAGACCAGAAAAGATGTTATTATGGCGACAGGACGTTCAGATTTTCCTAATCAGGTAAATAATGTTCTTGGTTTTCCATATATTTTTAGAGGAGCATTAGACGTAAGAGCGACAAAAATTAATGAAGAAATGAAAATGGCGGCTGTTAAAGCTTTGGCCATTTTAGCAAAAGAACCAGTTCCAGAGCAGGTTAATGTTGCATACGGAGCTACAAAATTAGGTTTCGGACAAGAATATATTATTCCTAAACCATTTGATCCAAGATTGATTACCATCGTTGCGCCGGCAGTTGCAAAAGCAGCAATGGAATCTGGAGTTGCAAAAAATCCTATTACCGACTGGGCAGCTTATGAAGATGCGCTTCGCGAACGTATGGGTAACGACAATAAAATGGTTCGTTTGATTACAAACCGTGCTAAATTAGATCCTAAAAGAATTGTTTTTGCTGAGGCAGATCAATTAAACGTTTTAAAAGCAGCTCAAATTGTTTACGAAGACGGAATTGGATTTCCAATCTTATTAGGAAACAAAGAACAGATTTTAGAATTAAAAAGAGAATTAGGTTTTGATGCAGATTTAGAAATCATTGATCCTAAAACAGATGAAGAAGAAGCAAGACGTAATAGATTTGCAAATTCGTTCTGGGAAACAAGAGGAAGAAGAGGCGTTTCAAAATTAGATGCCGAAAAATTCATGCGTGAAAGAAATTATTTCGCTGCAATGATGGTTAATGAAGGTGAGGCAGATGCTGTAGTTACAGGATATTCTAGAAGTTATCCATCGGTTGTAAAACCAATGATGCAGTTAATTCCAAAAGCGCAGAACGCATCGTTAATTGCAACTGCAAATATGATGTTAACTTCTCGCGGACCAATGTTTTTATCAGATACAGCAATTAACATTAATCCGTCTGCAGAAGACATGGTTAATATTGCGATTATGACTTCTAAAACAGCAAAAATGTTCGGAATTGAACCTGTTATTGCAATGGTTTCATTCTCAAATTTTGGTTCTTCTACAAGTCCGAGCGCTTCAAAAGTTAGAGAAGCTGTAGCTTATTTACATAAAAATCATCCAGAAATGATTGTTGATGGAGAAATTCAAGCAGATTTTGCTTTAAATCCAGAAATGCTTCAAGAGAAATTTCCATTTTCTAAATTGGCGGGTAAAAAAGTAAATACGTTAATTTTTCCTAATTTAGAATCGGCAAATATCACTTACAAATTATTGAAAGAATTGTATAAAGTGAATTCAATTGGGCCAATTATGATGGGTATGGGCAAACCAGTTCACATTTTCCAATTAGGAGCAAGTGTAGAAGAAATGGTAAACATGGCTGCAATTGCAGTTATTGATGCTCAAGAAAAAGAAAGTAAAAAGAATAAAATAGCACAATAAACGTTCTAACAAGGATTGTAAAAATTTGTCGTATTTTTATGGCAGTTTTGTTATATTTGATACTAATATAATTATATATATGATAGCACATTTGCAGGGAAGATTAGTAGAAAAAAATCCTACGGAAGTTGTGATAGATTGCGGAGGCGTTGGTTATCAGGTAAATATATCATTGCATACGTTCTCGCTATTACCAAGTTCTGAAAACATAAAATTGTATACGCATCTTCAAATCAAAGAAGATGCGCATACTTTATACGGTTTTGCTGAAAAATCAGAACGAGAAATTTTTAGAATGTTACTTTCAGTTTCTGGAATTGGTGCTGGTATCGCTAGAACGATGCTTTCATCAATAGAACCAAAACAAATTATAAACGCCATTGCATCTGGAGATGTTGGAACTATACAGTCTATAAAAGGGATTGGAAGCAAAACAGCACAGAGAGTTATACTTGATTTAAAGGATAAAGTTGTTAAATTGTACGATTTAGATGAAGTTTTTGCAGTTCAAAACAATAGAAACAAAGATGAAGCGTTATCTGCTCTAGAAGTTCTAGGTTTTGTTAGAAAAGCTTCTGAAAAAGTAGTTGAAAAGATCGTTAAAGAAGATCCAGATGCTACTGTTGAAACAATTATCAAGAAAGCTTTAAAAAGCTTATAAATTCATTTCATATAAAAGAATTCTATGCGTAAAATTTGTATTTTGTTGCTGGTAATACTCTGCGGTAATGTTTTACGTGCGCAGGTTACCCCGGCAACTCAAGATACAACTAAAACTCAGTTTTCAGTTGGTAAAATTGAGATTGCAGACCCTCCAAGTGTATTGTCGGCTTATAAGTACGATCCTATTACAGATCGTTACATTTACACCAATTCGGTTGATGGTTTTTCAATCAATTATCCTTTAATTTTAACTCCAAAAGAGTACGAAGATTTAGTTCTAAAAGAATCACGAAGAGATTACTTTAGAAAAAAAATGGATGCTATTGATGGAAAAAAAGCAGGAGCTGCAGCAGCCAAAAAAGATTTACTTCCAAGGTATTATATCAATTCAAGCTTATTCGAAAGCATTTTTGGTAGTAATACTATTGATGTAAAACCAACAGGATCAGTAGAGATGGATTTGGGTTTACGCTACACCAAACAAGACAATCCTTCCTTTTCACCAAGAAACAGATCTAGTCTGACTTTTGATTTCGATCAAAGAATCAGTATGAGTTTAATGGGAAAAATTGGAACACGTCTAGAAGTTAATTCCAACTACGACACGCAGTCAACATTTGCATTCCAAAATTTATTTAAACTAGCTTACACTCCTTCTGAAGATGATATTGTTCAAAAAGTAGAAGTCGGTAATGTCAGCATGCCTTTAAACAGTACTTTGATTAGAGGTGCGCAAAGTTTATTTGGTGTTAAGACACAATTGCAATTTGGTAAAACAACAATTACCGGAGTGTTCTCAGAACAAAAGTCTCAAACCAAAAGTATAGTCGCAGAAGGTGGAGGTACAGTGCAGAACTTTGATTTATTCGCATTAGACTACGATAACGACCGACATTTCTTCTTGTCTCAATATTTTAGAAACAAGTACGATGCCTCATTAAAAAACTATCCTCTTATTGATAGCCGCGTTCAGGTAACAAGATTAGAAGTATGGGTAACCAATAAACAAAATAGAGTAGCTGCGAACAATAATAACTTAAGAAATATCGTTGCGCTTCAAGATTTAGGTGAGGGCCAAGTTTCTGGAGTACCAGATAACGAAGTCGTAGTAATTACTAATCCAGCAGGTTTTTTTAATAATCCTATAGATTCTCCTACAGACAATTCAAATAATAAATATGATCCAGCGACCATAGGAAGAGCAGGAAGTTATTTAAATTCTAATATTAGAGAAATTGCTACAGCAGGTTCTGGATTTACTAATGCAAATACAACGGAAGGAACAGATTATTCTATCTTAGAAAATGCTAGAAAATTAACCGTAAACGAATTTACCTTTAATTCGCAATTGGGTTATATCTCGTTGCAGCAACGTTTGGCAAATGACGAAATTTTAGCTGTTGCTTTTGAATATACAGTTGGAGGAAAGGTCTATCAAGTTGGGGAGTTTGGTAGTGATGGTGTAGATGCAACTGTAGTTACAGGAAATAATGGTAACGCTAATCAAGCTGTTGTTACACAAAGTTTAGTCTTAAAAATGCTGAAAAGCAGTTTGACAAACGTTAACAATCCAGTTTGGAATTTGATGATGAAAAACGTGTATCAAATTCCGCAGGCGTATCAAATCAAACAAGAAGATTTTAGGTTAAACATTCTTTATACAGATCCGTCACCAATCAATTATATTACTTCGGTACCACAAAGTGCTTTTCCAGCAAATCCATTACCAGAAGATCAACTAGAGAAAACTCCTTTGCTGAATGTTTTTAATGTAGATCGATTAAATTTCAATAACGATCCTCAAACAGGAGGAGATGGTTTCTTTGATTATGTTCCAGGAGTAACGGTTGATGTTCAAAATGCACGAATTATTTTTACAACAAAAGAGCCTTTTGGAGAACTTTTGTTTAGAAAACTAAAATTAGGTGCAGAAAACTATAACGATCCAACTACTTATAACCCAAACCAGCAGAAATATGTTTTTAGAAACATGTATCGAAACACACAAGCTGGAGCATTGCAGGATAGTGATAAAAATAAATTCTTATTAAGAGGAAAATACAAATCTTCAGGAAGCAGTGGTATTCCTATTGGCGCATTCAATGTTCCGCAGGGTTCTGTTGTGGTAACTGCAGCAGGAAGAGTTTTAATTGAAGGTATTGACTATAGTGTCGATTATCAATTAGGAAGAGTTCAGATTTTAGATCCTTCGCTTCAAGCGTCTAATACACCAATTGAGGTTTCTCTAGAAAATAATTCAATTTTCGGACAGCAGACAAGAAGATTTATGGGATTGCATATCGAACATAAAATCTCAGATAAATTTGTTGTTGGAGGAACTTTGTTAAAAATGACAGAACGTCCATTTACTCAAAAATCAAGCTACGGACAAGAATCTGTAAATAATACGATTTTTGGTTTTAATGGAAACTATTCAACCGAAGTTCCGTTTTTAACCAGATTGGCAAACAAACTTCCAAATATTGATACAGATGTTCCTTCTAATCTTTCGATTCGTGGAGAAGTTGCGTTTTTAAAACCAGATGCTCCAAAAGCAAGTGATTTTGAAGGAGAAGCAACAATTTATATCGATGACTTTGAAGGTTCTCAGACTACCATAGACATGAGGTCTGCTTATGCATGGAGTTTGGCTTCAACTCCGTTTATAACTTCATTAAATGATAATACTTTTAATGCAGGTTCTAATACTTTAGAATACGGTTACAAAAGAGCAAAATTATCTTGGTATACTATTGATCCAGTTTTTTATGCTTCAAGACCTGCAGGAATTTCAAATGATGATTTGTCTTTAAATTCAACAAGAAGAGTTTACAGTCGAGAACTTTATCCAAATACAGATATTGCACAAGGACAAATCCAAGTTATTAATACACTAGATTTAACCTACTATCCATCAGATAGAGGACCTTATAATAACAACCCTAATTTTGCAACAAGTAATCCTTCAAGCAATTTTGGAGGAATTATGCGAGCGCTGAATTCAACCAATTTTGAACAGGGAAATGTGGAGTATATTCAGTTTTGGGTACTTGATCCTTATGTTGGAAACGGACAATCGTCAGCAGGAAACAGTGGTAAAATTTATTTCAATTTAGGTGAAGTTTCAGAAGACGTTCTTAAAGACGGAAGAAAACAATATGAAAATGGATTAGGACCAGATCAAGTAAAGGTAAATCCACCGCCAATTTGGGGAGATGTACCAGCTTCTCAATCGCTAATTTATGCGTTTGACACAAATGCCGAAAATCGTAGAAATCAAGACGTAGGTTTAGACGGACTTCCGAGTTCAAGAGAAGGAGCAGTTTACACTAACTATGCAGGTGAAGCCGATCCTGCGGCAGATGATTATACCTATTATCTAAATACAGATGGAGGCGTTTTAAAACGTTATAAAAACTATAATGGAACCGAAAATAACTCTGCTGTAAGTATAGATGATCCAAATCGTGGTTCTACAACTCTTCCAGATGTTGAGGATATTAACCGTGATAATACAATGAGTACAATCAATGCGTATTATGAATACAGTGTTGATGTAAGACCAGGAATGCAGATAGGGGAAAATTTTATTACAGACATTAGAGAAGTAAATAATGTAGAACTTCCAAACGGAGGTTCGACAAATGCAAGATGGATTCAGTTTAAAATTCCAGTTTCAAAACCTCAAAATACAATTGGAAATATTACAGATTTTAGATCTATTCGTTTTATGCGTATGTTCATGACTGGATTTAATGATCAAATGACAGTTCGTTTTGGTGCATTAGATTTAGTTAGAGGAGAATGGAGAAGATATACAGGAACACTAGACGCTAACGATCCAAATCCAGAAAATGACGGAACTCAATTTGATGTTGCAGCTGTTAATATTCAGGAAAACGGAACAAAATGTCCTGTAAATTATGTGATTCCACCAGGAGTTCAAAGAGAACAATTGTATAACAACAATACAATCATCAATCAAAACGAACAATCTTTAGCAGTAAGAATTGGCGGAACAGGTTTAGAATATCAAGATTCAAGAGCAGTTTTCAAAAATGTAAGTGTTGATATGCGTCAATACAAAAAACTGAAAATGTTCCTTCATGCAGAATCACTTCCAAATGAAACACAGCTTTTAGACGATGAAATGATTGGTTTTATTCGTTTTGGTAATGACTTTACACAAAACTTCTATCAAATCGAGATTCCTTTAAAAGTAACTAGTAGTGGCGGTATATGTTCGATAAGCCCAGATTTAGTTTGGCTGGAAGAAAACAATATTGATTTGGCACTTTCTTTATTGACAAGGATGAAAATTTTGGCCATGAAAATTGGTCCTAACGATGCTAGAAGAGATGTAAATGGTATTTATTATCCTGATAGAGATCCAAGTGTTCAAGGAGGAGATAATGACAGTAAATTAACTTTAGGTATAAAAGGTAATCCGAATTTTGGTTTAATCCGAAATTTAATGGTTGGAGTAAAAAGTCAGGCAGATCATAAAGATATTAAAGGAGAAGTTTGGTTTAACGAACTTCGTATGTCTGATATGGAAAATAAAGGCGGTATGGCGGCTTTATTAAACATTGATACCAATATGGCAGATTTAATGACTTTGTCTGCATCTGGTAAAAAGAGTACAATAGGTTTTGGTTCTTTGGAACAAGGAGCAAATGAAAGAGATCGTGAAGATATTCAGCAATATAATATTGTAACCAATTTAAATTTAGGGAAATTACTGCCTCAAAAATGGGGAATTAATCTTCCGTTTAATTATGCAATTGGAGAGGAAGTTATTACTCCAGAATATGATCCGTTTAATCAAGATATTAAGTTAAATCAATTAATTTCTGAGACTACAGATTCACGAGAAAGAGATAACATTAGAACACGTGCGGTAGATTATACTAAGCGTAAAAGTATCAACTTTATAGGTGTAAGAAAAGATAGAGCGCCAGAGCAGAAACCTCATGTTTATGATGTAGAAAACTTGACATTCTCTCAATCTTACAATCAGGTTGAAAGACACGATTATGAAGTTGAAAATTATGATGACGAACAATCTAATACAGCCGTAAACTACGCTTATACATTTCAGCCAAAAGAAGTTGTTCCGTTTAAGAAGAATAAATTCTTAAAAACAAGTGAATATTGGAAACTGTTGAGTGATTTTAATATTAATTATCTTCCTTCAAACATTTCTTTCAATACAAATATTATCAGACAAAGCAATCGTCAGCAGTATAGACAAGTAGAGTTAGAGGAAGGAAGCCTTGGAATTAATCCGCTTTATAGAAGAAATTTTGCATTTAATTATCAATATGGTTTCGGATTTAATTTGACAAAATCATTGAAATTGAATTACACTGCATCTTCTAATAATATTGTTCGAAATTTCTTGAATGATGATAATACACCAAAACAAGATTTTAATATTTGGGATGATTATTTTGATATTGGTACGCCCAATCAGCATTTACAGCAATTTATTGTAAACTATGAAATTCCAATTAACAAAATTCCAATTTTTAGTTTTATAAAAGCAAACTATTCCTATACTGCCGATTATAATTGGCAGCGATCATCGACAGCATTGTCACAATATGTTGATGAAAATGGAGCATCTTGGGATTTAGGGAATACAATTCAAAATGCCAACTCAAATGTTTTTTCGACAACATTCAACATGAATTTGCTGTATAAATATTTAGGTTTGACGCCAGGTGCAAAACCAGCTAAAACGAAAGCAACGGCACCTCCAAAACCAGGAGAAAAAATTGTAAATACAGCAAAACCAGTTACAAGCAGCAATCCGTTTTATGATGGTTTAATTGGTGTGCTGACAAGTGTGAAAAATATTCAGATTAACTATACTGAAAACAGTGGAACGGTTTTACCAGGTTACACACCAGGTATTGGTTTCTTCGGAACATCAAAACCATCTTTAGGGTTTATTTTTGGTAGTCAGGATGACGTACGTTACGAAGCGGCGAAAAATGGCTGGCTGACTAATTATGACAATTTTAATCAAAACTTTACACAGGTAAATAATAAGATTTTAAAAGTAACAGCAAACGTAGATTTATTTCCTGACTTTAAAATAGATCTAGCAATGGATCGATCTTATTCTCAAAATTCATCTGAGCAGTACAGTGTTATCGAAAATCAAGATACTGGTGTATTAAATTATACACCTTTATCACCGTATTCGTATGGAATGTTTTCTATTTCTACTGTAATGATAAAAACAGCATTTTCACCAAGTACAGAATCAGAATCTGCTGCATTTGATAATTTTAGAAGCAATAGATTGGTTATTGCAAATCGTTTGGCAGAAGAACATTATGGTGCTGGAGCAGAAATTCCGAGATACGGAGACGTAAATAACCCAATTCCGGCAGATACAGATCCGAATTATAAAATATATGTGTCTAATGCAGGTTATCCTATTGGTTTCTCAAAAAGTAATCAAGCGGTATTGTTGCCATCATTCTTGGCGGCATACACGGGAGGAAATGCTTCAAATAGTTCTACAGATATTTTTAGAAGTTTCCCAATTCCAAACTGGACTATTAAATATAATGGTTTGATGCGTTATAAATATTTTAAAGATAAATTCAGACGTTTCTCTTTACAGCATAACTATAGAGCATCTTACACGATTAGTCAATTTAGATCTAATTTTGATTATCTGGAGACACCAGAAGGAAAGGATGTAAATACAAACTTCTTTAATAAAACGATTATGTCAAATGTCAATTTGGTAGAGCAGTTTAGTCCGCTGATACGTGTTGATTTTGAGTTGAAAAATTCTTTCCGAATCTTGACAGAGGTTAAAAAAGACCGTGCTTTGTCTATGAGTTTTGATAATAATTTGTTGACAGAAGTAAAAGGAGTAGAGTATGTTGTAGGATTAGGATATCGTTTTAAAGATGTTATTTTCTCCTCAAGATTAGCAGATAACCCAACTGGAATTATTAAAAGTGATATCAATTTAAAAGCCGATTTCTCATTTAGAAACAATGAAACATTGGTTCGCTATTTAGATTACGATAATAATCAGCTTGCGGCAGGACAGAATATTTGGACTTTAAAATTAACTGCTGATTATTCTTTCAGTAAAAACTTGACAGCAATATTCTATTATGATCACTCATTCTCGAAAGCAGTTATTTCAACAGCATTTCCTTTAACGAATATTAGATCTGGATTCACACTCCGTTATAATTTTGGAAATTAATTTTTAGTTTCTAAACTAGATTTCATTAGAAGATTATTACATTTGTGACTCAAATTTTAAATTATCAATTTTCAAACATATTATTATGAGCATACCAGCAAATTTAAAGTATACAAAAGATCACGAATGGGTTAGCATCGAAGGAGATGTTGCAACTGTAGGAATTACTCATTTTGCACAAAAAGAGTTAGGAGATATCGTGTATGTTGAGGTAGAAACTTTAGACCAGACACTTTCAAAAGATGAAGTTTTTGGAACTGTTGAAGCTGTAAAAACAGTTTCAGATTTATTTTTACCATTAACAGGTGAAATCATTGCTTTTAATGAAGATTTAGAAAGTGCTCCTGAAACAGTAAATTCAGATCCTTATGGTGCTGGATGGATGATTAAAATTAAAATTGCAGATGCTTCAGAAATTGATTCGTTATTGTCTGACGAAGCTTATAAAGAATTAATCGGTGCCTAAACAATTTCTTTTAATTTGGGCAATTATATGCTCGGGAATTATTACCTATTTTTGTTTGACAGATTCTAGCAATATTCCTGCAGTAAATATTCCAAGTATTGATAAAATTGTGCATTTCTGTTTTCATTTTGGATTTACAATTTCGTGGATTTTGTTTTTCAAAAAGGAATTGACAGGAAAAGGAGCTGAAGATTTTAAAGCCTATTTGATTTCTTTTATATTTTCTGTTTTTTTTGGAATTACAATCGAAATTCTGCAAGGTGCATTAACAACTACAAGAGCTGCAGATGTTACAGATATTCTGGCCAATGCGCTTGGAGCCGTTATAGCTGTCTTTACAGCAATCGCCTTAAAAAAGCAAATAGATAAGATATAAATATCTAACCCACTTCGGTGGGTTTTTTTTTACAAGAAAATCAAAGTTTTAAAAGACTGTTTTTTATCAATATAAAATGTACTTTTGTGCTGGTTTTCTGCAACTTCTATCATTATGAATGTAAAGCAATATCTAGATTCTACTTATTTAAAAAATGCTTCGCAAGCTGGTCTTTCTGAAGAGGAAAATGCTATTGTGGTAAAAGAAATGATTGCCGAAGCTATTAAGGAAGAATTTAAACTAATTATGATTCGTCCAGAATATGTTGCTCTAGCCAAGAAAATGATTGTAGAAGCCAATTCGGTTTTGTTAGTTGGAACCGTAATTGATTTTCCAGAAGGAAAGTCTAGTCTTGAAACCAAGATTAAGGAAGCAAATGAGGCAATTGCAAATGGTGCCGATGATTTAGATTTTGTATGTAATTATGAAGCATTCAAAAATGGGGAAATAGATTTGGTTAAAAAAGAAATCTTAATAGGAACCCAGATTGCTTTGGCAAATAATAAAACCGTAAAATGGATTATTGAAGTTGCTGCTTTAACAGATAAAGAGATTATTCAATTATCTGCTTTAATAAAAAATGTGGCAGTCTCTCATTTTGATGAAGATGATTTTGCGTCTATTTTTGTAAAATCTTCTACAGGTTTTTATAAAACAGAAAATGATACTCCAAACGGAGCAACAATACAATCCATAATTATAATGCTTGAAAATGCTTCTCCGCTTTCCATAAAAGCTGCTGGAGGCGTTCGTTCGTTTGAAGAAGCGTCAGAAATGATTCTTTTAGGAGTAAAACGAATTGGAACTTCTGCTGCAAAAGCAATTGTAAACGGAGAAAATTCCCCAAATCAATATTAAATAAATACCTAATTTTAAGTGAATAAGTTTTTTTTGTCCCTTGTCTTTATCTTTTCATTTTTCCTTGTTTCTTCACAACAAAATGGTAACGCGTCTATACAGCCTGGATTTACAGCAGAAATGTTTCCAGTTTTTCCAAATTGTGAAAATTTAGATGGTAAAAAATTAGAGAACTGTTTTTATAAAGAAGTTCAGGATTTTATATTTATAAACTTTCAAGTTCCAGAAAATTCAAAACAAAATAAGTACAAAGGTGCTGTAAAAATACTTTTTGAAGTTAATGCTGAGGGAGAATTTAAAGTGATTTACGTTTCGGCAGCAAGTGAAGAATTGTCTGAAGAAGCAAAGCGAGTTTTTGGGAAATTTCCAAAAATAAAACCTTCAACGTATAACGGAAAACCAACTTATTCTAAATATACAATTTCAATAGATATTCCTGTTAAAAGTTCTGAACAACTTGCGGCAGAAGCTTTGGCTGCATCGGAAATTTTAAAACCAATTGAAAAACCAATGACAGAATTGGATAGTATTGTGTATAAAAAATACAATAATCCAGAATTTGAGAGTCATTTAAATATTCCATTTTCGCATAGTTATTATGCGCAGTTTGATGGCGCAATGAATCAAGTAGGAACTAATAACCATACGGCTTCTAAGCCTTATACTTATGCTGAGGTTTCTAAATATTATAACTTAAAAGCGGTTAATCAATCTTTACAGAAAAATGTTTCGTCTTGGCTGGGAAGAAAATGGTGGAATGAAAATATGGTGCAGATTCAAGGTGAAGATTACTGGTTTTCATTAAATCCAATTGTAGATTTACAATTAGGAAAAGCTTCAGACACTGATGCGTCTTACACTTATGTGAATACGAGAGCTTTGAATTTTAGAGGAGGATTAGGAAAACAGATCAATTTTACCACAACTTTTTTTGAGAGTCAGGGAAGATTTGCAGGATATTTTAATGATTATGCAGAATCGATAAAACCATCTGGAGGAAATCCGGCTATAGTTCCTGGAGTAGGTATTGCAAAAAGATTCAAGACAGATGCTTATGATTTTCCTTTGGCAGATGCTAATATTACGTTTGCTCCGAGTAAAATTTTTGATCTGCAGTTAGGATATGGCAGAAACTTTATTGGTGACGGTTATCGTTCGCTTTTAGAAGGAGATGGAGCAAGTCCGTATCCTTATTTTAAAATCAATACGAATTTCTGGAAAATAAAATATACAAATACGTATATGTGGATGAAAGATGTTCGTCCAGAAGTTACAGCAGAAAAAACCTATGCTACAAAATTTATGGCAAACCATTATTTGAGCTGGAATGTATCTAATAAATTGAATTTAGGATTTTTTGAATCTGTAGTTTGGACAGATTCGAATAATAGAGGTTTTGATATCAATTTTGTGAATCCGATTATTTTTTACCGTGCTGTAGAATTTGGTTCTTCATCTAAAAGTGGAAATGCACTTTTGGGGCTGACTGGAAAATATAAATGGAATAACAACATCAATTTATATTCTCAGTTTTTGATTGATGAATTTTCTGTTTCAGATGTTGGAGCAGGAAATCAAAGTTGGAAGAATAAATTTGGTTTTCAAATTGGAGCAAAATATTTCAATGCATTTAACGTAAAAGACTTATTGTTTCAGGTAGAATTCAATCACGTTCGCCCGTATGTGTATTCTCATAGTGCTGTTATTACAAATTACGGACACAACAATCAAAGTGTTGGGCACCAATGGGGAGGTAATTTTAAGGAGTTAATTGTAATTGGACGTTATCATAAAGGCCGTTTGTTTGGAGATGCAAAATTAACGATGGGAACAAGAGGTTTAGATTTTGACACTGCTGCAGATTCTTTTAATTACGGAGGGAATATTTACAAAAGTTACGATGCAAATCGTCCTTATGATACAGGCGTAAAAGTGGGTCAGGGAAATAAAACAAATATTTTTATTGCAGATATTCAAGGAGGTTATTTAATTAATCCGATGACGAATCTAAAATTATTTGGAAGTCTTATCTATCGAAATTTTGATCCAACACAAGAAACGGCAACAACATTTAAACAAAGTACAACCTGGTTTAGTATCGGATTACGATCTGATATTTTTAACTGGTATTTTGATTACTAGTAGTTTTAATAAGATTTTTCGAAACAATAGTGTTAAAGAATGCTGAGATCTTAATTTGTAAAGGTTTTATTGAAAAAAATCTAATTTTATAGGATTAAATTCTACAATCTAATTTGTACATTTGCACCACTTGAAAAAAAATACAAAAACAACGGTATTGAACGCTGCAAAAAATACATTATCAATCAAATCAATATTTCTAGACTTTAAAGAGATTACTAAGGCCGGTTTGGCTATTAGTGTTTTGTTCTCTTCCATTGCAGGATATTTATTAGGAGTTGATTCTGATCATCCTTTTCAATGGAGTGTTTTGCTTGTTTTATCGATTGGAGGATATTGTATGGTTGGAGCTTCGAATGCTTTTAATCAGGTAATCGAAAAAGATATCGATTCGTTAATGGATCGTACTAAGAATCGTCCCGTTCCTTCTGGGCGTATGTCTCCTAAAGTTGCGTTACTGGTAGCAAGTCTTCTGACTATTATAGGTATTGCACTTCTTTATACAATAAATGCTAAATCGGCAATGTTTGCCGCGATTTCTATATTTTTATACACAAGTGTTTACACGCCATTAAAAACAGTTACATCGTTGTCTGTTTTTGTTGGAGCATTTCCGGGAGCAATTCCGTTTATGCTGGGCTGGGTGGCGGCAACAGGAGAATTCGGAATTGAAGCTGGGACATTATTTTTAATTCAATTTTTCTGGCAGTTTCCACATTTCTGGTCAATTGGATGGTTTTTGTATGAAGATTACGAAAAAGCAGGTATATTTATGCTTCCAACAGGAAGAAAAGATAATAAAACCGCATTGCAGATTATTTTGTATACAATTTGGCTGATAATAGCATCGTTATTACCTATGTTAGGTTTTACAGGACAGTTATTTATATCTCCAATTGCAGCAGTTTTAGTATTTCTTTTAGGACTTTGGATGCTTTTTTACGCAGTTCGTTTATATAAATTAAGAACTGCCAAGGCAGCGAGAACATTAATGCTAGTAAGTGTATCTTACATTTCGCTGTTGCAAATTGTATTTATAGTAGATAAATTTTTAAGATAGTTATGGAAATGACATTAACAACAAATGAAGAACAAGCGCAAAAGTCAAAATCAGCAAAACTGATATTACTTTTTGCTATGGTAAGTATGACCATGATGTTCGCTGGATTAACAAGTGCGTTTGTAGTAAGTAAATCTAGAGCAGACTGGTTGAAGAATTTTGAACTTCCTTCTGCGTTTTACTGGAGTACAGCGGTAATTATTGCTTGTAGTGTTACTTTTCACTTGGCTAAAAAAGCCATTCAAAAAGACAATAGAAGCGCGGTTACAGGTTTGCTTTTAGGAACTTTAGCATTAGGAATTTTATTTATAGTATTGCAATTTCAAGGATTTGGACAAATCGTTGAACAAGGATATTATTTTACAGGAGAAGGTAGTTCAATTACTACAACTTTTCTTTATGTGGTAACAGTTACACACTTGTTACACTTAGCTGGCGGATTAATTTCACTTTTAATTATAATTTATAATCATTTTAAACAAAAATACAATTCGACTCAAACTCTTGGTATAGA
>NZ_CAMLIX010000049.1 GCF_946479975.1 uncultured Flavobacterium sp. | reverse complement strand
TGTTTTCGAGTCCGTAAATTTTGTTTTCGATGGGTTTTACAACCTGCTCTTCCATATCCTTCGGACTTGTTCCAGGATAAATTACCGTAATTAAATATTGCGGCGGATGCGTTGAAGGATCTTCTGCCCTTGGCATGGTAAAAAGGGTAAGATACCCAACCACAGCAACCAGTAGAAATATAATCAGCGTAAACTGATAATTTTTAACAGCAAAGTTTGTTATTTTCATGATACTGATTATTTAATGATCTTGATGGTTGATTCTTCGTTGAGATAAGCACTGTTTGAAATCACAATCTGATCTGTTTTCTGTAGACCATCTTTGATGAATACTTTATTGTTCTCAAATTTATTAATGGTCACAGGCTGACGTTTTACTTTGTTGTTTGCTACAATAAAAACAAACGCTTTGTTTCCGTCTGCTTCAATAAGCGAATTATATGGAATGATGATAAAATCTTCTGAGTGTTCTGCATTTATTTCGGCTTTTCCAAACATTCCGACTGCTGGTTTGCTTTTTTTAAGGTTCAGTTTTAATTCGACCTGAAAAGAACCTAAAGCAGCATCCGCCGCCTGCGATTTTCTAAAAACAAAGGCATCGAATTTTTCATCAGGATAACCGTCAAGTGTTACAACAGCTTTCTGTCCTACTTTTACCGTGGCCCATTCTTTATCAGTCAAACCAACTTTTAGTAGATAATTATTGTTCTGACTGGTTTCATTTATCGCCAGAATTGGAGATCCTGTGCCAACTACCTCGCCTTCGCTTGCTATTTTTTTGGAAACAAAACCATCTGCTGCAGCATAAATTTTAGAATAGCGAGCATTAAAAGCCACCGCATCTTTCTGCTTTTTAGCAATGTCAAGCCCCGTTTTAGTATTTTGAAGCTGTTCTAATGTATACACACTGTCTTTGTACAAATTGCTCGCACGTTTATAATCGCGTTCGTATTTTTTTAAATTTAAATCGGTTTGATTCAATCCGGCATTGATTTCTGTTTCGTCTAATGATGCCAAGAGCTGACCTTTCTTAAAAAACTGGCCTTCTTCGACATAAATTCGATTGATGATTCCGCCAATTTTAAATCCGTAATTTGCTTGATTTTCAGTTGTTACCAAACCTGATGCGCTAATCGTATTGTTAAGAGCAAAAGATTCTACTGGAGCTGTTTTAACCGGTATAACATCTGCGCTTTCAAAGGGTGAATTTTCCTTTTTTTCTTCTTTGCAGGCATAAAAAAGCGGTAAAACAAGCAATATGACCAACCCTTTTTTAGAACCTGCAATATGTTTTTTTAGATATTTTTGAATCGTTAATTTCATGATTTTTGTTTTTAGTTAAAAGTAAAAGTGGCGTTGGCTCTTTCTAATTGTGCAAAAGCAATCCAAGAGTTATAAAGCGAAATATTGGTGTTAAGCTGCGCATTTACCCATTGGTTCTGTGCATCCAGCAGTTCTATATAAATCGCCTGACCTTCTTTGTACAATTTGGTAATATCATCATTGTATTTTTTGGCCGACTGCTTTTGATTTTTATCAGCATTGAATTGCTCTAAAGCCGATTTTAGATTGTTCTGTGAAACCTGAAACTGAAGCAAAAACTGCTGTTTTACATTATCGGTTTGTGAAATGATTTTTTTATTATCTTCTTCAACTTGTTTCAGTTTCCATTTGTTTTTATTGCCCGAAAAAATATTCCACTCCAGACCTACTCCGGCAAAATAATAGCGTGAGTTTTTGTCTGCTTCAAAATCAAAATCCTGAATTCCGAAATCGGCAAAACCATTTACTTTTGGCAGCCAGTATGAGTTGGTCAATTTGCTTACATTTTCGTTTATTTCTTTTGCCTGCGTGAGCTTTTGCAGCTCTTCCCTATTTTGAGTGTTTTCTGCCACAGCTCCGATTGGCGGAATTTCATTTTCCTCTATTTCTATAGCGGTGTCAAGTTTCTGATTCAATAAAAAATTAAAATACGATCGGGCATTATTACTGGTTTGTCTGGCAGTTTCTAAATTGGCCTGAATGCGGATCACCTCGTTATCGCTTCGTAAAACTGCAGTACGGTTTATTTTTTCATTTCTAAACAAAGCCTGATTCACTCTTTGATTTTCTTTTACCAAAGCCAAAGCATCTTCATAAATTTTAACTCCCTCAACCGACTGCATATATTTGTAATAAGCAATTTTGATTTCCTTTACCAGCTCTCTTTGGTAGATTTCGAGTTCAATTTTTTGAAGTGAAGTCTGCTGGGTTTTAATTCTTTTATTATAAATGATCTCAAAATTCAGCAATGGCATTGTGGTATGAATTTTAGCATCATAAAAATTATCTGGATTAATCAAAACCGACTGATTTTCCAACATTGGAAATGCGTTTGAATTGGTAATCTGATTTAAGGTAGTGTAAACCGGATTCAGCATATCTCCAATCGGGATGTCAATTGTTCTTCCGCCTTCTGCTTTCGTATAACTTCCGTTTAAGGAAACCGTTGGATAAAAAAGGGATTTCGCTTCTTTTAAAGCATACATACTTTTGTTAATATCAAAAGTGTGCTGCTTTATTACTTCATTGTTCTTTAGACCAGCTTGTATATAGCTGTCTAAGATGCTTTGCGAATATCCGAGATATCCAAAACACAGCATGGTAAAATTTAAAATTATCTTCATTTTGTACATTGTTTATAATTTGAACGTTGTTCATTTTTTGTTATAAAAAAAACTTTACAGCTTTTCTATTATTTTTAAAAATTCATTGTATCCATCAAATAATATGGTATCCGGATTTGTAAATTTTACTCCCTTCGTTCGCTGTCTGATTTCCAAACAGCACATTCCATGAACCAGGCTCCAGACCATAAAAGACAGTGCCTCTGCATTATGTCCTATAAAATGACCATCAGCAATACATTCTCCCACCGTTTTCTTTACATAACTAAAAGTCACCGCACCTTCATCCCAACTGTCATTATCAGAATTTTCCAGAAATTCCATTGGCGCTTTTAAGTTGAACATTAGATCGTACATTTCTGCATTTTCTAAAGCGAATTTTATATAGGAGCTCCCCATTTTTTTTAATCGCTCTTTTGGATCTGCAATTGTAAATAAATCTTGAAAATAACTTCCTAGTTCCTGAAAACCTATTGAATGCAGATCATGCAAAATGGCATTTTTATCTTTAAAATAGACATATACCGTACCTACGCTGTAATCAATTTCGTCTGCTATGTTTCTTATGGTAGTCTGCTCGATTCCTTTTTCTACGAAAAGCTTTTTAGCCGCCTTTAGTATTAGCGCCTTCAAGGCTTCTCTCTCTCGTGCTTTTCTTTCGGCTGTACTCATATATCTATTTATTTTGCCTTAGTATGGCAAGTATAAAAGCAAAGATATAAAATTAAATGAACAGTGTTCATTTTTTATTCAACCCAAATTATAGCGTGTTATGATTGTAATTTTAGACTCACTGTATTTTTATTTACTAATTTATGAGCCAGCTTTGGCAAAAAGCGACTTAGTACATAAATGGCTTTTGTATCTCCAACACGAATCGTATAGGTATTACTTTTCAATCCTTTAATTAAACCAGTTATCAGAATATCGGGTGTGATCGAATTACCATCCATGCCTTCTGACATATTTGTTTTTACAAGAGGCGGTAATATTTCGAATACTTTTACATTACTTCTAATAAAACGTAAATGCTCTCTTAATGCTTCTGTATAAAAACGAACCGCAGCTTTTGACGCTGAATAAGTTGGCACTAGGATCGACGGCGTGTAACTTAAGATGGATGAGGTATTGATAATCGCTGCTTCTTTTCTGGATTTCAGCATATCCATAAATAGATTATTCAAAAGTATAATCCCTAAATAATTGGTATTGATCTCTGCGGCTGCTTTTTCAAAATGTTTTTCGCTGCTTATGCCCAGATTATCTTGGCCGTTCATAATTCCTGCATTGTTGTACAAAATGTCGATCCCTCCTAATTTGTCGATTTCATTATATAATGCTTCGGCCGCTTCCTTGTTTGATGCATCACTTTGGATTGTTGTAATTGACGGATACATTTTTTTAGCCAAATCAAGTTTTTTCTGGTCCCGTCCTGTTATAATTACTTTAGCACCTTCTGTAATAAACTGTTTTGCAGCCTCTAATCCAATTCCCGCAGAACCACCAGTAATCAAAATTGTCTTGCCTTTTAATTCCATAATTTTTCTATTTAATTTATTATCTCTATATTTGCTTGCGAAATGCAAGTGCAAATATAAATACATTTACTTGCAAAAAGCAAGTGATTTTAAATTTATTTTATGAAAACTCAAAAGAAGAGATCAGACTGCCCCGTAAGTTTTTCACTTGAAGCCTTTGGTGACAAGTGGTCGCTGTTGATTGTGAGGGATTTGATGCTTAAAAAAAAATGCACCTATGGTGAATTAGCGAAGTCTGATGAGAAGATAGCAACTAACATTTTAGCTGCCCGACTTCTTTCATTGGAAGAAAACGGAATTATTCAGAAACTGGAACATCCAGATAGTAAAGCCAAAGTATTATATCAATTGACACAGAAAGGAATGGATTTAATTCCGATACTGGTTGAAATTAATCTTTGGGCGGAAAAATATACGGACATTCCGGAAGAAAGAAAGGAATTGCTGGCATTGATGAATGCTGACAAAGAAGGATTTATTAAAAACGCTTTTAAAGAACTGGAGTCAAATCAATAGCATTAAATATGTTGCTATACTGCGCAAAGAAAAAGACTGAAAATAATAAAAGAGCTATTTATGCAAATAGCTCTTTCTAAGGTTTTTCAAGTTAGTCGTAATGCTTACTAATTCAAAATACTTCTAATAAAATAAATGAAAAACCAATGTATTTATGATACATTAAAAACAGAATAAATCTATTTATTTTGGCTTTTTGTTAGAAACTTTGGTCTCTCGATTTCATTAGAGAGAATCCATCCAGTTCTATAAATCCATTCTGTCATTTTGTGTAATTTAGTGTAATCTATATTTTCAGATTCATCCATTGGTGTATGGTACTGACTGTGTAAAACACTCGTAAAAAATACAGCAGGAACCTTTTTATCTACATACGAAATATGATCTGAACGCAGGTAAAAATATTCAGGATGCTCTGGTTTATCCCAATACTTATCCAACTCAAATTTTGGTCCTTCATTATTGGCTTTTAGGGCAGCATCAACCAATTCAATTGAATTTTTATGAGGTTCTGTAGATCCTAAAAGTGCCGCCTGATTCACATCATTTCTGCCAATCATATCGCCATTTAATACTGCCGTAATATCTTTTAAAGGGACAGTGGGATGTGATGCATACCAATTTGAGCCTAATAAACCACGTTCTTCTGATCCATGAAATACAAATAATGCTGTTCTCTTTCCTGGCTGTTTTTTATATGCTCTTGCAATGGCAAGCATCGCCACGCACATACTAGCATTATCATCGGCTCCGTTATAAATAGAATCCTGTCCATATTTTTGTCTGATACCATCATGATCCTGATGTCCGCTAAAAAGAACGTATTCACTCTTTAATTTAGTATCAGTTCCTTCAATTTTACCGACAACATTTACTGAAGGATATTTATAGGTTTCTGAAATAACTTCAGCTTTTAAGTTTTCTTTAGTTGTTTTTAAAAATTCGAGCTGCTCATTATGCATCCAGAAAGCCGGCATTCTTGGAGGAACAGGAATTTTATCGCGATAACCTTCCACTCCATAAACTCCACGTTTCATTTGCGGTTCCACCTGCGACCAGCTTTCTTCTCCTAATTCGTCTGCAACAATAATTAGTGCTGCCACTCCTTTATAACTTAACTGCTCATAATATTTCTGTTTAACAAAGCCAGGATAGCGTCGGTCAAAAAGCGAAATATTATCTGATATTCCGTCTTTTGATGCCAGTATAACGACCGCTTTTCCTTTAACATCAATGGATTCAAGTTCTTTAACCGATACAGCTCCCAAATACAGTAATGGTGCATCGACTTTATTATTGGTCGTTTCGGCTATTAAAACTTCATTCCATAATTTATAGTCCTTCTGCCCTATTCTAACTTTGGTATTTGGACTTACCTGATGCCTGTAAAGATCAAAAAACTGAAAAAATGTACCGTCATCTCCGGCAGGTAACATGCCAGCCTCCTTTGCTTTATCAGCCAGCCATACAGAAACTTTCAGCTCGTCCAATGTTCCTGCCTCCCGCCCATTAAAATGATCTGCTGCCATTTGATAAAGATCTGTTCTAAGGTCTTTTTCTTTAATTGCAGAGATTAATGGTTTTCTGAATGTCTGCGAAAAAACAATTTCAGTAAAGCCAATAAGTACTAGTATAATTTTTTTATTCATAGTTCAAAATTGAATTGATTTGAAAATACTTGAATAGTATCTCGAAAACAGAAGATGACTAATAAAAAGGCTGTCTGGCAAAGGACAGCCTCCTTTCACTAATAAAATAAAAATGTATGTGAAGCTCTTATTTTCCAGATGTGTTTTCTGGGCTCATAATTACTTCGACACTGCTTGAACCGTCCAGAACTTGCTTGCTAAATTGCTGAATAGTTTTTTGATTAATTTTTGAAATTAAATTTTTATATTCTTCATCCTGCAAAAATGGAATCTGATTTAAACTGTTGTTATACAAAGTAGTATTCCAAAAAGAATTGGTTTTAAGAGATTCTTCCCTGTTTTTTAAAAGCGCTTTTTTGATATCTTCCAGATCATTTGCATTTACTGGAACCGTTTTCAAATCGTTCAATTCTTTCCATATAATCTGCATTAATTTTTCCTGCTTTTCAGGATTGCAGTCAAAAGTTAATGCAAGACTAAAGGTTGGTGAAGGAATTTGTTCTAAATTTCCTCCTACATTTACACCATAACTGCCCCCTTCTTCTTCTCTAATAGTTTGAAGAAATCTTTTTGACAATAACTCTCCAATGCAATAGATATTCAATGCATTTTCTTTACTGTATTCCGTCTTTCCTGTTAAGTTAAGATAAACCGTCGCCTTTGGAACTTCCATTGGACGTTTGAAATGCACAACTGTCTTTCCTTTTTTAGGCTCTATTTGATGATCAACAAAATTTTCTTTCTGCCCTGGAATTGATTTTAGGTTTCCAACGTATTTTTGAATTAATTCTAATCCAGATTCTGGAATATTTCCAACAAAAATAAATGTGAAATCACCCGCATTTTTGATTCTGTCACGGTAGATATTCTCCGCTTTTTTCAAATCAATCGATTCTAGAAATTTATCATTGAATAAAAAAGTACGCGGATTATTATTTGAATTTGCTAAATCAACGGTCTCCTGAAAAGCATTTCCGTTATCTTTTTTAATATTTTCAAGACGATTTTTATACTGTTCTTTCAAAATACCAAATATGTTTGAATCAAAACGAGGCGCTTCAAAATACAGATAAAGAAGCTGCAACATCGTTTCGAAATCAGCTTTGTTCGAGCCTCCCTGAAAACCTTGTGTATAATCACTGATAAATGGAGCAGCCTGAGCCACTTTGCCAGTCAGTTTTTCTTTTAGACCAATATTGTCAAAATTTCCCAATCCCGATGATCGTGCTATTGCAGTTGCAATTTCAGCCGATGCTAAATCTTCTGTTTTGATCAGCGATTTTCCTCCTTTTGAAAAAGCAGAAAAGACAATCTGATCCTGCGAATAATTAGTTGGCAGAATGATTATTTTAGCATCATTTGCTAATACATACCCTTTTGCATCTTTTATTCCAGCAACTTCAAAAGTGTTTTTTACGGCAGTGGGTTTGAGATCTTTTTCAATTAAAGCCACGTTGTTTTCTACTTTTGTGTAAGGTTTCAAAGTCATGCTTTCCACCTTTTTCATCATAGTAATAACAGCTTCTTTCGTCGGAAAATCTTTTTTATCTTCTTCGGATCCTGTTACTAAAACTACCTGATTTCCTGGCTTCTGTATTGTTTGTATGTAAGAATTCAATTCTTTCAGCGTTAATTTTTTGATGATTCCAACAATTAACTTATGATCGTCTTCAGGAGAAAGAAATGATTTTGATTTCAGGAAATAATTTGTCAGATTGTCTGCCCAGCTGTCATTGTCAACTTTATCTTTATTACTTAAATAATCATCATAAGAGCTGATAAACAGTTTTTTAGTACGTTCCAGTTCAGACTCAACTGCACCAAAACGTTTTATTCGTTCTGTTTCTGTATAAACTTCTTCAAAGGCTTCAATGTTCTTTCCTTTTTTTGCAACAGCTGTTAAATTAAACGAACTACTTAATCTTGAAATTGGTTCAAAATACGTTTTTAGACTAAGTGCCGCACTTTGATTTTTTAAAAGTAATTCCTTTAAACGGTTGTTTAATATATTGGTATAAAAAGAATTCATTACATTTTTGCGTGTGGCAATACTATCATTTACCAACGGAAGGTCAAAAACATATTTTAGATTAATAACAGTAGATGAAGCTTCTTTATCAGATGCTGTTCCAAAATACAATTCATCGTGTTTTGGAATAGTTTCGTATGTTCTTGCAGTAGCTTTTTTGGCTAAAGGAATAGCAGAAAATATGGCTTTAACCTTCTCCTCTATTTTTTTAGGATCTATGTCCCCAACCACTATAACCGCTTGTAAATCTGGTCTATACCATTTTTTATAATAATTACGGAGTTCGGCATATTTGAAATTGTTAATAATATTCAAATCACCAATCACGTCTCTTTTACTGTATTTTGAATCTTTATACAAAACTTTATCTGTCTGCATTTTCAATCTAAAATCGCTGGTTCTTCTCGTTCTCCATTCTTCTCGAATTACACCTCTTTCGGCATCAATTTCAGCATCTGTTAATGATAAAGATCCAGACCAGTCGTGCAGTACCCATAACGTTGAATCAATCAATTTTTCGTTGATCGAAGGAACACCGCTAATATTGTAAACTGTTTCATCTTGAGCCGTATAAGCATTAATATCTTTACCAAAGCTTACGCCATTTTTTTCCAGCATTTTAATGATCCCTTTTCCTTTAAAATGCTCTGTTCCGTTAAAAGCCATATGCTCCAGAAAATGTGCCAGTCCGTTTTGATTGTCATCTTCTAAAATAGCACCAACATTTTGGACAAAATAAAAACTTACCCTGTCCTTTGGTTCTTCATTATGCAGAATATAATACGTCAGTCCGTTTTTTAATTTACCCGTTGTAACGTTTTTATCAAGTGGAAGAGTCGTCTTGAACTGCGAAAATGCGCCTTGAAAAGACAAGGCCATAATCGCAATAATGATATTTTTTTTAGTATTCATTTTGATGTTTTTTATCTTCTGTTTCTTCTAATTAACAGGAAAGCGCCGCTTAATATTATCAGTAAAGGAAATAATCCGATGAAAGCTATTTTACTGATAAACAATTGATTTGAACTGATTGTAATTTTATTGTCAATTTTTTCAGGGCGTGTCGTGTCAATCGGGAATTGGTAATTGCTAAACCAGCCAAAAATGTCCGTTACAAACTGAAATGTACCAGATCCACCGCGGCTTAACTCGGCATTCCCCATAAAATCTGCATCCCCGGCAACGATTATCTTTTGCGATTTTCCATTACTATTTCTCGTTAAAGCCACAACCAAAGGAACCGATTTTTGAGAGGGCTGTTTTTTTAATTCCTGCGGAAAAGTGGTACTGCTTGTCTGTGATTCCCAAACCGGCTGTTGGTTTGTTTTTAAAAGTGGTGTTACCTTAAATCCAGTTTCTTTTACTGTTGTAATACCGCTGCTGCCTAAAAACGGAATTGGATTTTTGATTTTGGAAAGTTTTATTACAGAAGAATCCACCTCTTTTTGAAGTTCTGTTACCAGAAAATCGGGAGAGTTGGTTTCGCTATCCTGTACCAGAGCTTGTTTTGTAAAACTGATTCCCAATTTTTCGGTTATGGCAGCCAGCGCCGAATTCGTTTCCGGCTCAGCTAAAATCATTATATTTTTCCCCTGATCTATATACGCATTGATTCTGTCAACAGCACCTTGGCTTAGCTGCGTTTTAGGATCTGCCAGAACTAAAATGTCAGTATCAGCAGGAATATTCTGGGCATTGATATCTACAGGAGCAACATCAAATCCCTGATTGATTAATGAATATCTAAATGTAATTTCGTTCGCAAAAGTTTTATAATTTTTGTCGCCATTTTTTTCAATGCTGCGCTCCATGTTTCCAGAGGCAAAAACAACTTTTGGTGCTTTTATCACCAATCTTTTTAAGGCGGCTGAAATTTCTTTTTCACTTGGAGCTTTGAAAAAATCGTCGTAAAATCTCAAGAATGTTTTTTTGCCATTGTATTCTATAGTTCTTACTACGCGATTTTGTTCTGGTGCTAAATCAATAATTTTTTTAATTTCTGCAGGTGTATATAATTTTCCAAGTTTCATATCCTGAGACTCTACCATTTTATGTGCCAGCTGTTTATCATTCAATCCCGGATTTTGTGCATAGAGCTCTGCATTTGTAGAAGTATCATAAAAATATACATAGTCCATCTCTATCTGCGGTAAATAACGAGTGTATTTAGCAAAACTTTCAATGTCCTGGTTTTGATAATAAGGCATTGCCATATAATAATTGGCATCCAGAATATTATCATAAGAAGTAATCTTGATAGGCCCGCTCATCTTCTTCACTATTTCTAAACTATTCTGAGTAAGAGTTCTGTCTTTAGTTCGGGTCATATCATAATAGAATGTAAGTGCGGCTCTTGAGGTAACAAAACCAAGTGACAAAACAATAACAATTAATAAGGCATATTTTAAAACCCTTTTTGAAACACTTTGAGCATCTCTTCCTGTTTGTAGTTTATAGATACTAAGAACAATGAATAAAGCACTTACTAAAATAAAGTACAGTACATCTTTACTAATAATTAAACCTTCAAGCATTTCATTTGCACGTCCTGCGATAGACAAGAAATACGTAAAGTCTTTGACCACTTCGATATCCTGCCAAAGTTTACCAATAAAGTTTAATCCCGCCAAAACTACAAGGGTACTCATTGCCGCTACAACCTGATACGAAGTGAGACAAGACATGAAAAGTCCGATCGCAGCATAGGTGCAAACCAACAAATACAAACCTATCAACCCTGAAATGGCAAACTTAAAATCGAGGTTTTCAATAGAAAATCCTGCAATAATAACTTGAATTCCTAATATTACAACAAACAACATACAATAAGCGGCAATTGCCAAGTACTTTCCTAAAACAATTTCTTTAATTTTTATTGGAGATGAAAGTAAGAGTTTGATGGAGCCACTATTTATTTCACGGCTCACCAAACCCATTGTCAATAGTGGAACATATAAATACAAGTAATTCTGCATTTCAGTATAAAGCCCACTGAATCCTGATAACATAGTTTGTGACAAGTTGTCTAATGACTGTCCAATTTTTTGTGCTTTTTCAAAACGTTCAAGAGAATAGAAGAACTGCCAGCTGGACTGAATTGAAAATATTACTAAAACGACCCATGCGACCGGCGAGTAAAACATGGTGCTGAGCTCTGTTTTAGCTATTCTGTATATTGTTTTCATTTATTTATTTTTTAAGAAAGAGTAGAGTTTTTAGAAGGTGCTTTTTTAGATAGCTGGGCAAAAATTTCATCGAGAGATACTTTTTCAAATTGAATTTCTCGTAGTTTCCAATTGTTATGGACACTTAATGAAACTATTTTTTCAGCAACTTCCTGAGTTCCTTCAAATGTAATCTGTACTTTTTTTGGAGTAAGGTAAACGGCATTTTTTACTTCTGTAATCGATTCTAGAGATTCAACTGCAGGAGGATTTTCAAAAACTGCCGTAAGTTTATCTGCTTCGATGTAATTGTTGAAGGCATCCAAAGTATCTGCAAAAACCATATGTCCGTTTTCGATCATTCTGATATCCTGACAGGTTGCCTGAACTTCAGAAAGAATGTGTGAGGAGAATATTACCGCTTTGTCTTCTGCTATTTTTTTTATGAGGTTCCTCACTTCCAAAATCTGGTTGGGATCCAGCCCATTTGTCGGTTCGTCCAGAACAACAAGTTTAGGCTCGTGAATAATAGCCTGCGCAATTCCTACACGCTGTCTGTAGCCTCCAGATAAGTTTTTTATCAATCGATGGCTGAAATGCGAAATACCGCATTTCTCCTTTGCTTTTTCGACAGCATTTCGTAAATTTTCTTTCGATACTAACCGCAATTGTGCACAGTGGATCAAATATTCATCAACAGTTAAATCTAAATGCAGTGGCGGCGTCTGTGGTAAAAAACCGATTAGTTTTTTGGCTTCAACAGGGTTTTCTTTAAGGTTGATTCCGTCTATGTAAATATTTCCGTGTGTCTGGTTTAAAACGCCGCAAAGGATATTCATTGTGGTTGATTTTCCTGCGCCATTTGATCCTAAAAGGCCTAAAATCCTGTTTTCTTTAATTTCAAAATTAATATTTTGGATTGCCCAATCCTTACTGTATTGATGCGACAAGTCCTCAACTCTTACAATTGTTGTTTCCATAGTGTTTTTAAAATGTCAGGAATGTATTTAACGTACATTCCTGCTATATTTTTAGTATTTAATATCCTGAATTTTGTTTTAAGAAAGGATTCGAGCGAAGTGCCGTTTCCGGAATTGGATATAGAGCATCTGTAGAAGACCAGATTTTATCCGTTAAAACAGAAAGAGTTTCATTTATTTTATTGGTTCTTTTAAGATCAAGCCAGCGGTGGCCGTTTTCTGCAAAAAATTCACGCTGTCTTTCAAGAGCAATTAAATCCAGAAGCTGTGTTGGATTTGTTACAACTGTATTTCCAAGTAAAGCTCTGTTTCTAATTACATTAATATCCTGCTGTGCTCCAGTAATATCATTAGACTGCACTCTGGCTTCAGCTCGTATTAAAAACAATTCAGCCAGTCTAAGAACTGTTGAGCGTTCAACAGGAGAAGAACCAAATCTATTTTTGTATTTGGTTGGAGCTATCCCCACGATGTTAGATTGAGTGTCTGTAATATTTCTGGTCCAGTTTATTTTTCGAGCATCGGCAGTTTCAAATAAGGAATTACCATTTCTCAGTAAAAATGTTGCTGTGTTTGCATTTACAAAAACAGAAGACCCTTCGTATGTGTATTCTACGTTGTAATATGGAATTTGTAAAATTGCCTCATTATTATCTGAAATAAATGGACTTTCAGAAGCAGATAAACCGGTAATCATATTGTAAGTACCCGTTTCATTAATTACAGCTGTTGCATGACTCACAGCTTCGTTCCATCTTCCTAAATAAAGATTTACTCTCGCTAGCAAAGTTTCAGAAGCCCATTTTGTAGCTCTAATTCTTTCATTTCTATAGTTTGCATAATTTACTGGAAGATCTTGTGAAGCCTCAGTCAAATCCTTGATAATCTGCGTATAAACTATATCTTGAGTAGTTTGAGGAAGTACTGCAGAAACATCTACATTAGTAGTGAGCACTAAAGGAACACTGCCCCAAATATTAGTGAGATAAAAATAAGAATATGCTCTAAGGAATTTGGCTTCGGCAATCCATTGCTTACTTTTTACCGCATTAAGAGAGTTGCTCTTTGTAATTCCTTCTATTACATTATTGGCGTTATAAATTGTTTTGTACAATTCTGTCCACATACTGCTCATCGATCCATCGGTTTCAACAATTTCATTGGTCGTGTATGGATTGGTTAAACCGCTTCGCAGTATTAGCTCATCTGAGGTCTCACCAAGAATACTATGCACTTGATTATAGTAAAATCCGCCAACCATGCTTTGGTAAATTCCGTTTACAGCAGCCTCTGTTGTTGCGTCTGAAGCATAAACAGTTTCTGATGATAATTGATTGCTCGGAAGATCAACTTCTAGAGCACTATCACAGCTTGTAAGTCCCAGTAAAAAAGAAAACGAAAATACTGCGATATATTTAGTAGAAATATTTTTCATGATTTTTTAGATTTAAAATGTAAACTGAGTTCCAAAAGTTATGGTGCGCAAAGGAGGAAGAGAAAGACCTTGTGTTTCAGGATCAAGTCCTTTGTAGCTTGTAAAAGTTACTATGTTTTGTCCCTGAAGAGAAATACGCACGCTTTGTAAATATCTCTTCGTAGCTTCACTTAATGGAATTTGGCATGAAGCGCTTACATTTTTTAATTTTATATAAGATGCATCTGTAAGAGCAGCATTTGATCCGATGTAATTATAATAACTGTTTTGAAAACCAGAACTTAGCGTATTTCCCTGAGCTAAATAATCATTAAATTCATCCACCTGAAAATTAGCCGTTCCATAAGGATAACCGGGCTGAGTTCCTGTATCTGCCAATAAAGTAGTAGCTTCTTGTTTTACAAATTGAAATAAAAAGTCTAGTGTAAAAGCTTTGTAGCTTATTGTATTTGAGATACCTCCATAATATTTTGGATAAGTTGGTCCATAATATCTTCTGTCTCCTCTACCCGTTTCTGCAAATCCATTAGAAATCCTACCGTCTCCGTTAGCATCCTCAAACTGGGCAATTCCATCTGCATTAACACCTGTAAAAGTGTGTAAAAATCGGCTGCTAAGCGGTTTTCCAACCACATATTGAGAATAATAGCTTGTAAATTCTATCCCTGGAAAAGAAATCAATTTATTAGCATTCGTAGAAATATTGAAAGAAGTTGACCAGTTCAGGTTTTTAGTATGAATATTGGTTGTTCCTAAAGTAAATTCCCATCCTTTATTTTCAACTTGTGCTGGCAAATTGGCAGTATAAGTAGTAAATCCTGCCTGCGGACTTAATGTATAACCAACCAATTGATTACTAGAAGTATTTCTATAATACGCCGCACTAAAAGCAATACGGTCATTAAAAAAACTTAAATCAATTGCTGCTTCAAATTTCTTTGTCAGCCCCCACTTAATGTTAGGGTTTGCAATTCTTGATGCCATCATAGAAGAAAGTCCATCTCCATAAGTACGAGTATCAAAAGTGTCAGCATATTGATAATCTCCAATTTCATCACTGCCTATTTCTCCATAACTTGAACGAAGTTTTCCAAAGCTTATTACTGGAATATTTTTCATGAAATTTTCCTGAGTAAAAACCCATGCTCCTCCAATTGATCCAAAATTTCCAAAACGATTATTTGCTCCAAAACGAGAAGAACCGTCTCTTCTAAAATTAAGATTTAAAATGTATTTATTTTGGATATTATAATTAAGTCTACTGAAAATAGAAATGTATTTATACTCTGATGATCCGTTGTTTGCTGTAACATTTTCTGCCAAAGCCAAATTTCCAATAAGATTATCTGAACTGTAACCGTTGGAATTGACATACGAAGGCATTTCTGATTTTCTATTCTGCCATGAACCTCCAACTAGTGCTGTAAAATTTCCTTTCCAAAGTTCTGTAGTATAATTTAATTGAGGTTCAATACTAAAATTATTGGTATAATTTGTTGAAGTCGTATAAGATCTAGAAAAGTTAGATTCAAATCCGTTAGCTTCATCATACACATGATTCGACGCAGATGAAGGCATAAATTGTTTGGTCTGCATTTGAGCTCTTCCATATCCTAAATCGGTTTTAAAAGAAAATCCCTTTGCAATTTCATATTGAATATTAAAACTAGTAATTAAGTTTAATCCTTTGTCATCTACTCTTTTGCCTAAAGCAGCAAGCGGGTTTATGTCACTGAAATAATCAGGAGACCAATAATAACTCCCGTCTGCATTATATAACGGACGATTTGGAGCAGTACCAATTGCATAATTGGTAATATCAAAAAAAGGAAGTCTGTTATTATCAGTTGCAAAAATTACCGAAGCCCCTAACTTCAGTTTATCATCAAGAGTACTATGATTAACATTAAAGTTAGTCGAGAATTTATCATAACTAAAATCTCCAGGAACAACAGTAGTTTCTTTATGATAAGCCCCACTTAAAAGAAAATTAGTTGTTTCGTTTCCTCCTTTTAAGGAAGCCGAATAATTATTAAAATTAGCCGTACCACCTATTAGTTTTTTCTGCCAGTTTGTATAGGCATTAGGATCCCAATCTACCAGCGCAATACCGTTGCTGTCGTTAGAAGCAGTATCACCATTGTTGTTCAATGCGGTTTGCAGCATATTTAGGTACGTTGGAGTATCTAACGTTTTAATCATATGCGCAACTTCAGAAACTCCTGAATTTGTAGTTATAGTGAATTCTGTTTTTCCAGCCTTTCCCTTTTTTGTTGTAATAAGTACAACACCATTTGCTCCTCTAGAACCATAAATAGCTGTTGCATCTGCATCTTTAAGTATCTCAATACTTTGAATATCGTTTGGATTAATAATATTTAAAGGACTTGTAGATTTTTGAGCTCCTCTAATTACATTATCATCCTGCACTTGCTGCTTAATATCATCTCCAATATAAGGAACACCGTCTACAATATAAAGCGGTAAATTGTTTCCATCGATGAAATTTCTTCCTCGAATGCTGATATTCATATCGCTTCCTGCATAACCTGAAGTCTGCGTTACAAAAACTCCTGGAGTTCTTCCTTGAAGAGTTTGCAGGATATTGGTGACCGGCTGTTTCTCAATATCTTCAGAAGTAATTTTAACCACTGACCCCGTTGAAGTTCTTCTAGTAGTGGTTCCGTAACCAATAACTACAATTTCATCAAGCTTAGCTAAATCGGGCTTCATTTTTATGGTAAGAGAAGTTTTGTTTTCAACCGTTATGTCCTGAGTCTTATATCCTAAGTATGAAACTCTTAACGTATGTTTACCAGAAGGAAGCTGAATGTAAAATCGTCCGTCAAAATCAGATATTCCTTGTTTATTGCCTCCTACAAGAGAAACAGTAACACCAGGAAGCGGCTGATCGTTTTCATCAAGAATTTGTCCTTCAAGTACATAATCGGCTTCTTTAACATTATCTGTGATTGAAGCTGTTGTTAATGCTTTAGGATTTTCTTTTTTATAGATTACTACATTCTTATCTACTTGTTTGTAAACAAGATTACTTCCCTGAAATACGCTGTTTAAAATGTCGCTGACACTTCTGCGTCCTTTTTGAGTCGTTACTTTAGGGAAATCTTTTATGATTTGCGGCTGGTACGCAAAAAGCAGTCCTGTCTTATTTTCTATAGTCTTAAATAAAGTTTTAATATCCTGATTATGAAGTTCAATATCAACAGATATAGACTCTAGATTCTGACCGCTCATCTCGGTGGCAAAAATCATATGAGTGCCGCAGGTCAGTAAGAAAATGTGGAATAAACTGATTCGCATAATCATAATGGTTTTTTTTGACAGGTTGAAAAAAGACGTAGCTCTTTTTTCCCTGTCAAACATGGTTGTTTTACAGCGTAATTTCATAAATTTGCATGTTTTTAATGGTTACTGGATTAATTGTTAGAAATCTGAGCCATCTGGTGTAGGAGCTAGATGGCTTTTTAATTTGTTTTTTGGTTAATTCTTTCTTTGTTTTTAAAGGTTAATAATTAATTTAAAAAAACTTTCTAAGTAGGAGTTTAGTCAGTTTTTATCTTTTTATCTTTTTATCTTTTTATCTTTTTATCTTTTTATCTTTTTATCTTTTTGTCTTTTTGTCTACTCACAGCCTTTACCATCAATAATGATAGCACCAGACTTATTATAGCGGTATTCAGTTTCAATAACACTGTTTACAACTTTTAGAACATGATCTAAATCTTCATCATTTAAAAAGCTGGCTGTTATTCTGCAATTTTTAATCTTATCATTAGCTAATACAATTTCGACTTTATATTTATGAGAAATTAATAGTGCGGCTTCTTGCATATTGATATCATCCAAAATCAAGTAATTACTCTTCCATTCGGTTACAACTGCCGCGCTGACGTTATTCTGCTTAAAACTAAAAGTGCTTTTATTTACTTTAATCTGCTGGTTTGGAGTAATCACACCATAAATTTTTTCTGTGTCTCCAACCTGAACTTTACCTCTTGCTACTGTAACTTCAATATTATCAGAAGAATTGAAGGCATTTATATTAAAAGCTGTACCCAAAACTTTTGTCTGAACCTTTCCTGTATGTACGATAAAAGGTTTTTCTTCGTTTCTTTTTATATCAAAAAATGCTTCGCCAGTTAGTGTTACCTCACGAGTTTTTGAGTTAAAATCTTTCTGATCATATTTTAAAGTACTATTGTCATTTAACAGAACGGTACTTCCATCTGGAAGACGAACCAACTGTTTTCCACTAAAATCAACAGCTGTGTTTTCTACAATTTGAGGTTGTTGTAAAGCAGGAGAAATTACTGTTTGAGATTTGAAGTAAAAAGTACTTGCTAGTGCAATTAATATAATGGCAGCCACACCTGATAGTAAGCGAATAATCTTTTTTCTTTTATTCTTCTTCTCCTGATCCAGTCTAATCACTTTTGTTTGATCTTCAGTTGTGGATAAGATATAACTCAAAATCAAATCATCATGTCCCTTATCGAGCACGTCAGAACTTTCTTCATTCTTAAGAATAAAATGAATTTTTTCTTTCAGAAAATCATCATAAGAACCTTCCTTAATGATTTCCATCATTTGCTTCTTCTCAGTTTCTGAGAGATTATTTTGGAGATAGCTTTCAAATAAATCTTCAAATTTGTTTTGCTGCATCATTTGTAAATTAAATTAGTACTTGTTTGTAAATGATAAATTGGGGCTCGTCATTATACCTAAAAGGTAATCTTTTATAGTAAAGACGATTTATAAAAAGACAGGGAGTAGTGAAAGTGAAAAAAAAGTAAAATAATTGTAAAAAAACTGCAAATTGAGTCTATATGTAAGAAAAAGCGACAGAGAATTATAAATTCTTATAAAACACCAAATACATAAAAATATGCATGTAAGGCGCTATTTTTTGACGTATGAATTTTAACGCCTGCGCCATATGCTTTTTAACTGTATCTGTAGCAAGTCCTAGATTTTCAGCAATTTCTTGATGGCTTAAACCTTCTTGTCTGGCCATTTTATATATTTTTTTCTGCTGAGGCGGAAGCTGTTCCACTATGCGATTCAAAATATGGGAGTATTGATCATCCTGTACAGAACTGTCTGCTTCAACGGAGAACGTATTGTCGGAGTTCACTGCAGTTAAAGAAGCCGTATCGCGTGCTGTTTTCTTCAGCATATCAAAAATCTGATTACGCGCTATAATAAAAAGATAGTTTTCAATACTTTCTATTTCAGCCAGACTGTGATGGTTCTGCCAAATTTTTAAAAATACATTTTGTACGGTTTCTTCTGCAAGAATTTTTGATTTTGTAATTTTTAAAGCAACAGCATAAACATTGTTTTTGTATTGGTTGTACAATTTTGTAAACGCAACTTCACTTCCCTGAGATAACTCATAAAGGATGATTTTTTCATTAGAAGTGGAGTTTAATGTCATTGTTAAAGGTATCTTCAAAAAGCAATATTATTTCTTTTTTTTTAATCTTTAAATTTTATTTCATTAAAACCAAGAAAAATATGGACTTGATATTTTAACAATCAAATATTAGCTTTATTAGCAAAATACTGCAATTTAATTTATCTAAAAATAATTTTCTCCAAAATCCAGTATTATGGCATTGTAAGTTTAGTCTTCTTATTATTAGGAATATACTATTATAAGGTGTCGTTAAAAATTAAATTTTGAGGATTCTTTAATGTTTATTTGCAATTTGATTATTAATCCCAAACATTATTGAGGTATTATCTAATTCCTTTTTTCTCGTAGAACTTAAAGAAAACTCAATAAAAATAAATTTTGCCTTAGCTCCTTTTGAAAATTTTAAAATTCCACAGTACAAACAACTTTTTATTCTGTATCATCGATAGCATTAAAATTTTCTATTTTTAAGATTAGGAGGTACAAGCAGATAACATAAAATCACACAATATAAATAGAATTTGTTACTGAATTTAATTCGGTTTTATAACTGTGTTTCCTTAGTTTTGTTATTATATAGGAATAAGAGAATTATTTCATTAGCAGATATAAGAAGGAGAGTTTTACAGGTATAAAAAGATAAAAAATGAAGTTTAAAAATAAATTAATTGTATTTGTATTTATTTGCATTCAATTACCGGCAATTCTATTGGCACAATCAAAAAGACAATCGGTTACCATAACTTCTCCAGATAAAAAACTTGTAGTTCAAATTGAACAAACCACTGCGAATACTATTAAATACAGTTTTCGGGCTGATGGTCGTATATTAATACAAAAATCTAAGCTTGGGTTAGAATCACCAAACAATATTCATTGGAATAAAGTTAGCAATTCATCTGTAAAAAGTGTCTGGAAACCGCTTTGGGGTAAAAGAACAAACGTTTCCGATCATTACAATCAAACTATTATAGATCTCACTTCTTATCAAATAAAGATAAGAGTGTACAATGATGGAATGGCTTTCAAGTATGAAGGATTAACAGCAGAGAAAGAACTGACAGAATTCAACTTTGCAGACAACTATTCAGCTTGGTATTATAACGGAGAACAACACAATATAGGTCCTGAAAAACTGCATGAAGCAAACGAAATCAGAGAACCTGTAATGGTGGTTAAAGCATCAGAAAACAGTTATATGGCAGTGCATGAAGCTAATCTTGAAAGTGGCGAACCATTAGTTTTACAACCGCAAAAAGGAACAGCTTTATTTTCGGTTCCTTCTAAAAATGCAAAGGCATGGAGAGTTGTACTGTATGGAAAAACTCCTGGAGAATTAATCGATTCTCACTTGATTGAATTACTTAATCCTGAACCCGTTAAAGGAACAGATTTCTCATGGGTTAAACCGGGAGTTGCTGTGTGGGATTGGCGTATTGATGGCGCCGTAGCCGATGGATTTAAATACGAAATGTCATTGGAATCTTGGAAACGTATGGTTGATTTCGCATCTGCTAATGACATGAAATCATTGGTATTAGATGCTAATTGGTACGGCGAAGAGTTCAACAAAGAATCTGATCCTTTAAAAGGTGGAAAAGTGGAACAAGTACATCAAATTATTGCCTATGGAAAACAAAAAAATGTTGGCATTTGGCTCTATCTAAATGATGTGGGAGGAAAAAATTATCCTTTAGAAAAAACATTAAAACAATATGGAGACTGGGGAGCTTCTGGTGTAAAATATGGTTTTATGCAAGGCACTCCGGAGCAAAAAAATATACATACGCAATATATAACGAAACTTTGTGCAGAAAATCATTTAATGGTTGATTTTCATGATGGTCCCGTTCATCCATACGGTCAAATGAGAACTTGGCCTAATGCGGTTACGCGTGAGTTTTGTCAGGCGCAGCTGGATGCACGCAGAGTGTTTCAACCCAAAACATTTGTTACATCGGTCTTTGTCAACATGGTGGCCGGACCTATCGATATGAACAATGGTACATTTGATATGGAACAAAAAGGAAGAGTCGATAATCCGATGCCGGTGCCTTCTACAATTACGGCAGAAGCAGCACGCACACTTATAACGTTTTCTGGCGCCACTATTATTCCTGATATTCCTGAAAACTACAATAAGTATCCCGATTTATTAAAGTTCATAAGTGCACAAAAACAGCCATGGCAGGAAAGTAAAACAATCAGCGGTCAAATTGGTGAATATATTGTTATGGCACGTCAGAATGCAGATGGAAATTGGCTTATAGCTGCAGCAACAAATGAAGATTCCCGTTCACTTCACATTCCACTTACGGCATTAGAAAAAGGTACTTACAAAGCGATGATCATTCAAGACGGAAAAGATGCCGATTTTAGAACCAATAAAGTAAGCCAAGAAACTATTTCTAAAGAAGTAAAAAATACTGATTTTATTGATGTTAAGCTAGCTCCGGGCGGAGGAGCTTGTATTTTATTACAAAAAGAAAAATAGTTTTTAAATTATAATTTTTCAAAACTGTCTTCTTATAAAAATCCCAAAAACCATCATAGGTTTTTGGGATTTCTTATATTAATTTATTGGAGATTATAGCCGCGCCATAATTAAATACTAAAATTGATGCTCTTAATTGTTATCATACTTTTGTATAACCTTCCTCTTATTTTGTGGTTTATTCAAGTCCAAGCTTTTTCTCGATTACGAATGCTTTTAATTCAGCTATTTTGCCATTATTAAATCGCCAAATGTCACAATAAGAATAGTGATCGTATTCTCCATTTACATTTTTTAAGGCAATGCTTCCTGTTGCAGTTACAAAGTCACCCTCTTCTATCGCTTTTTCCATATCAAATACTGGTGGTGCGAGGTAAAACTCTTTGATATATTGCCTAACTGCTTCTTTTCCTAAAAGTGTTCTTTCACCCACAAATACCCATTTGGCATCTTCAGTGAGATATGATAAATACGCTTCATATTCTCCTTTTCTTACATGTTCGTTTGCCTCGATTAATATACTTGTGTTTTTCATATTCATTTTCTTTTTTAATTTTAAATTTTCATTTTGAGAATAAATGTTGAATACTGTCATCAATAATAAAATATTTGTGAAGCCTTTTTTTATCATTACCATTTTTGATTTAATTTTGAACTTTAAATTATTTAATTAGATTAGTACTGCAAAGCTATAACATAAAGTCGTAGTGGCTTTATTGACAGCCAATTGTAAGGTACTATCAAAAATGTAAGTTATGTCGAAAGTTAAGGTTACAAGCACAAATTTTGAGAATAAAAAAATCTTAGGAGATGAGTGTTCAGAAGTTTATGCAGCAAACATAATTGGCGGTCAATGGTCACTTGTAATTTGTTCGTGGCTGCTGGAAGGCAAAATGCGTTTTGGCGAATTAAAAAAATCTATCCCAAATATAACGGAACGTATGCTGACGTTGCAGCTACGAAAACTGGAACAAGATAATATCATCAATAGAAAGGTATACGCTGAAGTACCTCCCAAAGTAGAATATGAGCTAACAGAAATTGGCTATGAATTAAGGCCTATAATTCAGCAAATGGAACAATGGGGAAAACGTCACAAATCTCTACATGGTAATGAATAATCAAATAATTTAAAAACAAATCAGAAAATTTCGCATAAACTATTTGTTATGCTCCTTAATCAGTTCAGCCATAGAGAGGTTAAATTATTGCGGATTTTAAAGGTGAAAAAACATCCAAAAATGATAGTTTTGTAAAATACGTTTCAGAAAATATTGTAATTTACACCATTGATCAAATTCGTAAAAAAGCACAATCCTTAAAAAAATGGAAGATAAAGGACAAATAAAAATTGGTATTTTATAATTTGACAGATGGAACACTTGAATTTTTAAAATAATAATGAATGAGAAAAAATTTACTGACCTTCATTTTTTTTGTTGGCGCATTACAAGCAGTAATCGGGCAGAATAATCGGATCAATACAAATAACAGCATT